>NZ_JALXKT010000067.1:0-16309 GCF_025144775.1 Brachybacterium sp. p3-SID957
GTCTCCTCCTGGCCGCTGATCCGGGTGATCTCGTAGCGGGGGTTGTACATCACCCGGCGGCCGCCGCGCCGGGCGGCGAAGCCCGTCACGGACAGGCGCGCGCCGGGCTCGATGCCGGGGATGCGGTCGCGTCCGAGCCAGACCAGGGCGATGGTGCCGGTGCCGTCGTCGAGCTCGGCCTCGACCGCGGGTGCCGCACTGCGCGGCAGCACCACCAGGGAGCTGATCACGCCGGCCAGGTGCGCCTTGCGGCGGTCGTCGATCGAGGCGACGGTGTCCGGGGCGCCCCCTCCCCGCGCCCCGGGACGGCTTCCATTCGCGGCGGAACGGGGACTCATCCGACCTCGGCGATCTCGGGCCCGCGCTCGAGCGGATCGATCAGCGCCGCCTTCTGCGGGATCAGCCCGGGCCGCTGGCCGGGCAGCGTCAGCGGGATCAGCTCCTGGGGTGCCATGGCGTCGCCGCCGCGCACCACCACCAGGCGGGAGATGAGCGTCTCGAAGCGGCGCGACTTCGTCCTGTCCGACAGGGCGGGGCCGGTGAGGATCGCGCGCAGGAACCAGCGCGGGCCGTCCACGCCGATGAAACGGGCCGGGCGGTACCCCGTGCGGCCGTCGGCTCGGTTGACCGGCAGGCGCGTGATCAGCTCGGTGCCGAACGCTCCGGAGCGGGTCTCGGCGGTGCCGCCCTGCTTGACCACGGAATCCCGCAGAGAAGTCCGCACCTCGTCCCACAGGCCGCGGGACTTCGGCGCAGCGAAGGCCTGCACCTGCAGCGAGGAGCCGTCGATCACCAGGTTCGCGCCGGTGACGGTGCCGGTGCGCTGGTCCACCTCCATCCGCAGCTCCATGCCGTCAATGGTCGGCACCTGCAGGCCGCCCAGGTCGATGCGGTCCTCCTCGGGGGCATCGGGCTGGTCGTAGGGGCCGGCCTCGAGGTGCTCGGGGCGGGCCTCCGATGCGTCGGCGGTGTCGTCGGTCTCGGCGTCGTCGGCCTCGGAGGTCGAGGCGGCGACCTCGTCGGCGCGGTGCGTGGGGGCGTCCTTGCGGCGCCCGCGGGAGAACAGTGCCATGCGTTCAGCCTTCCTTCCGGTGGCCAGGACCGAAGCCGCCGCTGGAGCCGAAGCCCGCGCTGGCCCGGTCGGTGTCGTCGAGCTCGCCGACCTGCTCCAGCGCCGGGGCCAGGAACGGCACGATCACCAGCTGGGCGATGCGGTCGCCGCGGCGCAGGGCGAAGGGCTGGTCGAGGTCGGTGTTGTGCAGCGGCACCCGGATGGGGCCGCGGTAGCCCGCGTCCACGATACCCGGGCCGTTCAGCACGGTGATCCCGTGGCGGGAGGCCAGACCGGAGCGGGGGCAGACCAGTCCCACGGTGCCCATGGGCAGGGCAACGGCGGTCCCGGTGTCCACCAGTGCGCGCCCGCCCGGGGGGATCTCCAGATCCTCACTGCTGGTCAGGTCCAGGCCGGCGTCGTCGGCGTGGGCTCGATGCGGCAGCGGCACGCCGGGCTCGAGCCGGATCTGCAGGGTGGTGCGCGGGGCGGTCTGGTCTTCGGACATGGATTCAGGGTAGGGGCTGTGCAGGAGGAGCCGGTCCCAGGGGTGCGTGAGACCATGCCGTCATGCCCGATCAGCCCCGCCCCGCAGCGTCCCCTGTCCCCGCTCGCCCGACGGCGCCCGTGTTCCACGAGCGCCTGCTGCCGGGGCCCGGCGCCTGGATCGTGATCGCCCTCCTCGGCGCCACCTTCGGTGTGATCCTGGTGCCGCTGTCGTACACCCTGGCCGCCGTGGTGGGGGTGCTGGCTCTGGTGGTGGCCTGCGCACTGGCCTACGTCAGCTCCCCGGTGCTGGAGGTGCGCGACGGGCAGCTGACCATGGGCAGGGCCCGGATCCCGGTGGAACTGCTGGGCGAGCCGGTGGTGCTGGAGGGCGAGCAGTGGGAACGGGTGATGGGCCAGGACTTCGAGCCCCTGGCCCATCACTGCACGCGCGGATGGATCCACTCGGGGGTGCGCATGGAGGTGCTGGACGAGACGGACCCCACCACTGCGTGGGTGGCGTCCTCGCGCCGTCCGGAGGATCTGGCCCTGGCAGTGAGAGCGGCGCGGCGCACCGTCGACTGACGATGCACCGCGCCGCGGGGATGTCGCGCCTCGATCAGGCGGAGCACTCCTTGCAGTAGATGAGGGTGCCCTCCACGTGGTCGATCTGGCTGCGGTGCTTCACGAGGAAGCAGCTGGCACAGGTGAACTCGTCGGCCTGGCGGGGCAGCACCCGCACCGAGAGCTCCTCACCGGAGAGGTCCGCGCCGGGCAGCTCGTACGAGTCGGCCGCCTCGGCCTCGTCCTCGTCCACCGTGGGGGCGGCGGCTTCACTGCGCCTGCCCTTCAGCTCCTCGATCGAGTCCTCACCGGATTCGTCGTCGGTCTTGCGCGGGGCGTCGTAATCTGTGGCCATCTACGGTCCGTTCCTGGTTGTCAGAGGTATTGCCGACCCTGAGCCGGTCCTGCACGAGGAGTGCAGCTCCGCGTGGCAACGTCGAATGCGGCGGCATTATTGCAGAGCATTCTGCGGCCGACAACACGCCCCCTGGGAACGGACGCCGGGACTGCAGGCGCGGCGGGATAGGGTCGTGCCCGTACACCGCAGCAGCGACATGGCCCGACCGACAGGTCTCCGACGGAGAGGACGACGATGCGAGAGCTCGAGCTCGACGGGATCCACGACGACGGGGAGCACCTGATCCTCACCGACTCCGACGGTGAGCGCTACACGCTGCGCATCGACGAGGCGCTCCGTGCGGCCGTGCGCCGCGACCGCCCCGCACTGGGCATGATCCGGGCGGCCGAGGCCGGCGCCCTGCGCCCCAAGGACATCCAGGCCATGCTGCGATCCGGTCGCAGCGCGGAGGACATCGCGGAGATGTCACAGATCCCGGTGGACCATGTGCGCCGCTACGAGGGCCCGGTGCTCGCCGAGCGCGCGTGGACCGCGCAGCGTGCCCGCGGCTTCCACGTGGGCCGGGGCGGACCGGCACTCGAGGAGATGGTGGCCGAGCGCCTCGCCGCGCGCCAGGCCTCCCCCGACACGGCCTGGGATGCATGGCGGCGCAGCGACGGAACCTGGGCGCTGGAGCTGACCTTCTCCGCCGCCGGGCGCACCCGCCAGGCGCACTGGGTGGTGGACATGGACAACCGAACGGTCACCGCCAAGGACGACGAGGCCCGCTGGATCAGCGACGAGGACGCCGACCCGGAGCCCTCCCGCGGCCGGGCGCGCCTGGTGGCGGTCAAGAGCTCGGTGTACGACCTCGAGGCCGACGGCTCCTTCGACGAGGGCGCGGGCCGTCCGCGCCGCCGCACCCCGGTCTCCAGCGACCACCCCGCAGCGATCGACGAGTCCGAGCTCGACGCCCTCAACGCGCGCCGGGGCCTGCGCCCCCTTCCCCAGCGGGATGCCTCGCAGGGCGGCGCCGGTCAGGACGAGGAGGATCCGGAGAGCATCGGTGTGTGGTCCAGCCTCGATGATCCCGAGGTCGACCAGGACCAGGCGATCGACGGCGCCGGCGCGGACGGCGAGGTCGACCGCGACGCCGCGCGACCCGGCCCGGCCGCACAGGGGGGCTTTGCCGGGGGCGAGGATCCGGACCAGGAGGCCTGGAGCGAGCACAGTCGGGAGCGGGCCGAGCATGATCAGAGCACTGATCTGGCCGCCTCCGAGGATCCTGCTGCCACCCGGGAGGAGGACCGGGACCCCGCTGATGACGACGACCTGTCCGGGAGCGGATCGCCGACCGACGGCGAGGGCGACGGAGCCGAGGGCGACCCGGCGGAGGATTCCCGAGGTGCTCAGCCCGACTACCAGGACACGGTGGACCTCACTCCCCTGCCCGGCTTCGAGCAGGAGCGCGCGCAGGAGTCCGAGGGGGAGCAGTCGCGCAGGCCCGCCTCGAAGAAGTCGGGGAAGTCCCGCAACAAGCGCGCCTCGATGCCGAGCTGGGACGAGATCGTCTTCGGCTCCAAGCACGACTGACGGCCCTCCCTACCGGGCGGTTCAGGCCGCTGGGCCGTCGCCGCGCTCAGCTGACGGCTCGCACCAGGGGGATCCAGGACTCCGCGGCGGTGAGCGAGCCGTGCACACCAATCAGGGACTTCGTCCCGGCGGGGCGGTGGGACAGCAGGTCCACGGTCCAGTTCTGCCGCGCCAGCACCATCACGTCGGGCACGCGCCCCGTGACCCTGTCGCTGATGGGGGTGCCGACGGGTCCGAGCAGGGCCGAGGCCAGCAGCTGATCGCGCACCATCACCACGGCCCGTTCCCCCAGCAGGTTCTGCAGCCCGGCGGCGAGCTCCTCCATGGCTCCCGCGCCGGGCTCCGCGAACAGGGCCAGGGCCCGCGGCTCCCCCGCCACGCCCGCGATGAGTCCCTCCAGGTGAGGGTGGTCCCCCAGCTCGATCGTGCGCTCGGGCGAGGTGTCCACCATGCCGTGATCGGCCGTGACGTGGACGCGGGTGCCTCCCGGGAGCCTGCGCAGCAGCGCACCCAGCAGGGCGTCCACCTCCATCAGCGCGTCCCTCCACTGCACGGAGTCGATCCCGTGGTGATGCCCGGCGTGGTCCACGTCGTCGACGTGGAGGTGGACCAGCCCGTCAGGCCCGGCGCGGCGCACCGCACGCAGGGTCACCTCGATGCGGTCCTCGCGCCCGTGGCCCTGGAACTCCCACCCGCGATAGGCCATCCCGCTGAGGTGGCTGCCTGCGTGGCGGCGCGGACCCACCTGCACGGCTCGCCGCCCGCTGCGCTGCAGGAGGGTGGGCTCCGGCATCCACGCCCTCGGGTCCACGCCCGCGGCACCCGTGAGTTCGTGGACGGCCTGTCCCGTGGCCGGGTCGCGGGTGGTCAGTCCCAGCACCCCGTGCACCAGGGGCGGCAGGCCGGTGTGGAGGGACACCATGGCGGCGGCGGTGGTGGAGGGGAACACGGTGCGCACGCGCGTGGTCTGTCCCTCCAGGCGCCGCAGGGTCGGGGTGAGGGCCCGGTGCTGCACGAGCAGATCGGCTCCCAGCCCGTCCACCAGCACCACCAGGTCGCGGCCTGGCTCCGGGGCGGTGGCCAAGGGCGCCAGCACGTCCAGCAGCCCTGGATGCAGGCCGCCCGCGAACGGGGCGTCCAGCAGCCCGGGTGCGAGACCCGTGTCCTGTGGGTCCTGACCGGTGGCAGCGCTCAGCGCTCTCAGCCCCGGGCGTCGTCGAGCGCGTCGATCGCGTCGACCAGCAGGCCGTGGAAGCGCAGCGCCTCGGCGACGGCGCGCGGGCCGTCGGCCAGGGCGCTCACGCGCAGGGCGAGATCGGCGGGCGCGAGGGTCCCGGTGTAGCCGTGGTCGACCTCGCAGGAGGGGTCATCGCACACCGCCCGCTCCAGGTCCATGCGGCGGGTGCCGTTCCAGGTGATCCCGATGGTCACCTCGGCCTCCTGCTGCGGGACGCGCTGCCCATCGGTGTCGAACACCTGGGAAAGGCCCGTGCCGCTGACCCGCTGCAGGCGCACGCGCTCGGTGGTCGCCACCACCTGGCTGGGGTTCAGGGCATCGGCAGGATCATCGTCGAGGTGGGTGACCAGCAGGTGGGTGGCGGTCAGCACCAGGACGGTGAGGTGACGGCGCACCTCGGGGCCGTCGAAGGTGGTCTCGGGCCGCACCAGGTAGCCCAGCGGCCGTGCCCCCCGCAGGGAGGCCTCCATGCTCGCTGCCGCCGTCTGGGGGAAGTACCCTGCCGTCTCGAGATCGGCGAGGAGCTCAGCGGGAAGTGCTGTCGTCATCCATCCAGTCTCCCACGGTGCCGAGCACGCGGCGTGCGCCGTCGGTGCGGTTGGGCGCCCGTGCGAGATCGACCCGCGCCCCCACCACCGCGGCACCGCTGTGGGCCACCACCACGGGGTACAGCTCCAGCTGCGCCACCTCGGGCAGGTCCTCGGCCAGCAGCCCCACCCGCACCACGATGTCGGCCAGGGCGGCGCGATCGGCCGGCGGCAGCCCGCGGACCCCGCGCAGCTTGACCGCCGTCGCCGGGGCGTCCACCAGGGCGGAGGCGGCCTGCTCCGAGAGCGGCGGGATCGCGTAGGCGATGTCGTCCAGCAGGTCGGTGGCATCACCGGCCAGGGACAGGGAGACCACGGGCCCCAGGGAGGGATCCTCCGTGCTGCGCACCACCACCGGCACGCCGGCGGCGGCCATGGACTGGACCTCGAGCGGGGCACTGGAGAAGGAGAGCTCGCGGCGCATCTCCTCGTGGGCGCGGCGCAGCTGCGCGGCATCGGCGAGACCCAGCCGCACCCCGCCCAGATCGGCCCGGTGGCGCAGCACGGGGTCCGTGCTCTTGAGCGCGACCGGGTACCCGAGCTCCTCCGCAGCGGACACCGCCTCCTGGGCATCCGCCACCCTGATCGACCGCAGCACGGGGATCCCGTAGGCAGCCAGCAGGGAGGAGACGTCCTCGGCGTCGAGGGGCACGGGACCTGCTCCGTGCTGCGGCACCAGGCGCTCGACCAGGGCGCGGGCAGCAGCCCGGTCCACGTCATCGCGCACGGCCGGATCAGCCTCGTCCACGGCCGGGCGGCGCAGCGCCGCCAGCATGCCGGTGGCGGCGCGCACGGCATGGGACGGGGTGGCATGGACCGGAGGCAGCGAGGCATCGGCACGGACGGCACGGCGCACCTTCTCGAAGCGGTCCTGACTGGTGATCAGGCACACCAGCAGCACCACCTCGCTGTGCCGGGCCACCAGCGACATCTGGCGGATCACCTCGACGGAGTCCCCGGTGAGCGGATCGAGGACGCCCGCGATCACCACGTCGACATGGCCGAGCGCGGCCATGGAGGTGAAGGCGCGCTGGACCAGCCGCTGATCGGCGGCCAGCGGCACACTGCGGTTGTCCGCGACCACCTGCATGCCGGACTCGTCGGCGGCTCCCCTGAGGGCCGCGCCGAGGGCCGGGGTGTTCGAGAGCAGGCCCACGCGGGTGCCGTGGGGAAGGCCCTGCCGCCCCAGGGCGTCCACCACGTCCATCAGGTGCTCGACGGAGCCCGTCTGCACCACGCCGGCGGCCTCCAGCACCTGGTCCAGGGCCCGACGCGGGAGGGTGGAGCGGCGCACGTCGTGCCCGGGAGGCAGCACGGAGCCCGGGGACGGTGGGCGCAGCACGATCAGAGGGGTGCGGCGGGTCAGGCGCCGGGCGATGCGGCTGAACTTGCGGGGATTGCCCATCGACTCCAGGGCCAGGCCGATCACGTCGATGCGGTCGTCGTCCTCCCAGTGCTGGAGGCAGTCGTTGAGGGAGACGTCGGCCCGGTTGCCGACGCCCACGAACTCGTGCAGCCCCACGCCCCGCGCATCCACACCGGCCAGCAGCATCGCGGTCAGGGCGCTGGACTGCCCGGCCAGCGCCACCCGGCCCGCGGCAGGCAGCGCCGGGGACAGCGAGACGGACAGGGGATCCTCCCCGGTGCGCAGGAACCCGAAGGAGCCCGGGCCCAGCAGGCGCATGCCGTGCCTGCGCGCGCGGGCCACCAGCTCCCGCTGCAGACGGCGCCCGTCGGTGGTGTCGCTGAACCCCTCGGTGGGGATCACCACAGAGCGCACCCCGATGGCGGCGCACTCCTCGATCGCATCGAGGCAGGCCTCGGGCCGCAGCGCGATCACCGCGAGGTCCACAGGGCCGGGCACATCGGCGATCCGGGCGTGGGCAGGGTGCCCGCGGATCTCGAAGGCATCCCTGGCGACCACGTGGATGCCACCGTCGAACCCGGAGGCCTCCAGGGCCGTCAGGAAGCGGCCACCGGGAGAGTCAGCGCGGGTGGAGACCCCCACCAGCAGGACCGATGAGGGGTGCAGGAGCCGTTCCATCGCCTGGGACTCGGCGCGGTGCTCGCGCTCGGCCATCACCGCCAGGGAACGGGCGGTGGGGTCGATGCGGAAGGAGACCTGCACCACGCCGTCGTCGTAGGCACGGCTCACATCGAAACCGGTTTCGGAGAAGACGTGGAACATCTTGGTGTTCTGCGGCAGCACCTCGGCGGTGAAGGTGCCGATGCCGCGCTCGCGCGCGGCGGCGGCCAGGTGCTCGAGAAGCACCGAGCCCAGGCCGGTCCCCTGGCGGGAGTCGGAGACGTTGAACGCCACCTCGGCCTCGTCCGGCCCGATGCGGTCGTAGCGGCCCACGGCGATGATCTCCGTGCCCACCAGCACCACGAAGGCGACCCGGTCGCGGTGGTCCACCACGGTGAAGCGCTCCAAGTCCTTCGTGGACAGTCGTGGCATCGGAGCGAAGAACCGCAGGTAGCGGGACTGCTCGGACTGCCGCTCGTGGAAGCGCTGGAGGGCCTCCGCGTCGCTGGGCAGGATCGGGCGCAGGTGGGCCGCAGATCCGTCCCGCAGGGCGATGTCGGCCTCCCAGTGCGCCGGGTAGGGCGCGCGGGCGGGCTCTCGCGAGGAGGGGCGGCGTCGTCGGGGGCGGGGACCTTCGCGCCGGGCTGCCATGTCCCGGATCCTATCGGGGCATGCCCCGGATTGACGCGATCCACACTCCGGCCTGCCGGGATCCGGGCCCTCCACCTGCCATGATGTCCCCCATGGCCCGATCCCGCAGCACGCAGCCCCCGGCCGGTGACGAGAAGGTCGCGGAGACGATCCTCGACATCGACGTCACCAGCGAGATGGAGACGTCCTTCCTGGAGTACGCCTACTCCGTCATCTACTCCCGTGCGCTGCCCGATGCCCGAGACGGTCTCAAGCCCGTGCAGCGGCGCATCCTCTACATGATGGCCGAGATGGGGCTGAGGCCCGACCGGGGCCACGTCAAGAGCCAGCGCGTGGTGGGCGAGGTGATGGGCAAGCTCCATCCCCACGGCGACACCGCGATCTACGATGCGCTGGTGCGCATGGCGCAGCCGTTCTCGATGCGCCTGCCGCTGATCGACGGCCACGGGAACTTCGGCTCCCTGGACAACGGGCCGGCAGCGCCCCGCTACACCGAGGCGCGCCTGGCCAAGGCAGCACTGCTGATGACGGACTCGCTGGACGAGGACGTCGTGGATCTGGTGCCGAACTACGACAACCAGCTCACCCAGCCCGAGGTACTCCCCGCGCAGTACCCGAACCTCCTGGTCAACGGGGCGGCGGGCATCGCGGTGGGCATGGCCACGAACATGCCCCCCCACAACCTGGTGGAGACCATCGCTGCCGCGCGCCACCTGATCGACCACCCGGATGCCGAGCTCGAGGAGCTGATGCGCTTCGTCCCCGGACCGGACCTGCCCAGCGGAGGTCGGATCATCGGCCTGGAGGGCGTGCGGGATGCGTACCGCACCGGCCGCGGCTCCTTCCGGATGCGTGCCACCACGCGGATCGAGAACGTCACCAGCCGCCGCAAGGGCATCGTGGTCACCGAGCTGCCGTACCAGGTGGGCCCGGAGAAAGTGGCCGAGAAGCTGCGCGATGCGGTGCAGGCCAAGAAGGTCCAGGGCATCACCGACTACCAGGACCTCACCGATCGCCACCACGGCCTGCGCCTGGTGCTCGCCGTGAAGTCCGGGTTCGACCCGGAGGCGGTGCTGCAGCAGCTGTACCGCCACACCCCGCTGGAGGAGTCCTTCGGCATCAACAACGTGGCGCTGGTGGAGGGCCAGCCACGCACCCTGGGCCTCAAGCAGCTGCTCGAGGTGTTCGTGGACCACCGGTTGAAGGTGGTGCGGCGCCGCACGGAGCATCGCCTGCGCAAGCGCCTGGACCGGCTGCACCTGGTGGAGGGCCTGCTGCTGGCGATCGTGGACATCGACGAGGTGATCCAGATCGTCCGCTCCAGCGATGACGCCGAGACCGCCCGCACCCGGCTGATGGGGGTGTTCGACCTGACCCAGGTGCAGGCCGAGTACATCCTCGAGCTGCGCCTGCGGCGCCTGACGAAGTTCTCCCAGATCGAGCTGGAGGGCGAGCGCGACGAGCTGCGCGCCGAGATCGAGAGGCTCCAGGAGATCCTGGGCTCCGACGAGGTGCTGCGGCGCCTGGTCTCCGACGAGCTGGCCGCGGTGGCCGCCGAGCACGGCACGCCTCGCCGCACCGTACTGCTGGAAGCCGCGGAGCAGCCCGTGGCCACCGCCGGCGGCTCCCTCGAGGTGGCCGACGAGCCCTGCGGGGTGCTGCTGACGGGCACCGGGCTGATCGCGCGGGTGGCAGGCGAGGGACCGCTGCTGCGGGAGGGGCCGCGCGGCTCCCACGACGTGGTGGTCTCCGACGTCGCCACCACCACCCGCTCCGAGGTCGGTGTGGTCACGGACCTGGGGCGCGTGCTGCGGGTGAACGTGGTGGACCTGCCGTCCCTCGCGCCCACCGCCGGTGCGCCGTCGCTGGCCGGGGGCACCCGCCTGGTGGACCTGATCGACCTGGAGAAGGAGGAGAGGCCGCTGGCGCTGATCCGCCTCGCGGAGGGGGACGTGGCCCGCGGCGGCGCGATCGCGCTCGGCACCCGCCACGGCGTCGTCAAGAGGGTGCAGCTGGACTTCCCCCGCGCCGACGGCTTCGAGATCGTCTCGCTGAAGGACGGCGACCGGGTGGTGGGCGCCGTGGACCTGGAGGACGATGCGGACCTGGACCTGGTGTTCGTCACCTCCGACGCGCAGCTGCTGCACTTCCCCTCCTCCGGTGTGCGGCCCCAGGGGCGGGCGGCCGGGGGCGTGGCCGGAATCAAGCTGGCCGCAGGAGCCCACGTGGTCTCCTTCGGCGTGGTCGACGTGACCGCGCCGGCGGACGTGGTGACCGTGGCCGGCTCCTCCGGGACCCTGCCGGTGCTGCAGACGGGCTCCCTCAAAGTCGCCGCCTTCACCGAGTACCCCGCCAAGGGCAGGGCGACAGGCGGTGTGCGCTGCCACCGGTTCCTGCGCGGCGAGGACGTGCTGATCGGCGCCTGGGTGGTGCCGCATCCCGCTCGGGCGAGCTCCGAGGCGGGGCAGCCGATCGAGCTGCCCGAGCCGACGGGTCGCCGCGACGGCTCCGGCACGCCGGTGGCCGTGCCGATCGCCGCGGTGGGATGATCGCACCATGACTCCTGTGACCGAGAGCGCGCCTGTCCCCCTGCCGCCCGGCGTGAGCCGGGAGCGCGTACACGGCACCGAGGCACTGGTGGTGGACACCCCGGCCGCCCGCGCCGTGCTGCACCTGGACGGCGCGCACCTGACCAGCTGGGCCCCGGCCGGTGAACAGGACGTGCTGTGGCTCAGCGAGCTCTCGGAGTACGGAAACGGCGCCGCGATCCGCGGGGGCATCCCCCTGGTCGGCCCCTGGTTCGGACCCGGTCGCGACGGTGAGAGGCCGGTCAAGCACGGGTGGATCCGCAACCATCCCTGGGAGCTCACCGCCGCCTCCTTCGACGGGGACGACGTGCTGCTCGAGCTGGCGCTGGAGGGAGCCGATCCCGACGGCACCGGGATCCGGGCCGACGCCGTGTTCCGCATCGGCGCGGACCTGTCGGTGGATCTGACCCTCACCGCGGGCAGCGAGGAGATCGAGGCCGAGGCCGCCCTGCACACGTACCTCTCCGTGGGTGACGTGCGCGAGATCGAGATCCGGGGCCTGCAGGGCGGGGACTACCTCGACAACATACGGGACCTGGAGCAGTTCCGGCAGGATGAGCCCGTGCTGAGGCTGAGCGGCGCGACCGACCGCGTGTACGGCGTCAACGCGGACGTGGTGATCGAGGACGTGGCCGGGGCCCGCCGGATCGTCTCCTCCCCCCGCGGCACCGCGAAGACCGTGGTGTGGAACCCGTGGTCGCAGTCGGCGGCGGAGATGGCCGACATGCCGGACGACGCCTGGACCGACTTCGTGTGCGTGGAGCCGGCGGTGGCGAAGGACGCCGCGCAGGTGCTGCCGCCCGGCGGGGCACTCACCCTGGGGGTCACCTACCGCGTGGAGCGCTGAGACCGGCACTGATCAGCCCCCGGACGAGGGAGGCGAGCTCCTGGAGAGTCCCCGGCTCCCGCACGGCTGTCAGGAACTGCCCGTGGGTGAGCGTCCCCGGCAGGCGGGCCCAGGCTGTCTCCGACCAGACCGCGCTCCAGATCCAGCACCACGAGCTCCCGCGGGTTGTTCACCCGCACCGCGGCGATCGAGTTGCCCAGCCCCCGGCTGATCACGATGGTGGTGCCCTCGCGGGTGTGGACCCCGTTGGTGAGCTCGGGCAGCCAGCCCTGGTGCGGGGCGAACAGCGCACCGATGACGGGCAGGCGCACCTGGCCGCCGTGGGCGTGGCCGGACAGCACCACGTCGGCCTCGGTGCGGGCGTAGTCCTCCAGCAGCTCCGGGCGGTGAGCCAGCAGGATGATGGGCAGCTCGTCGGTCTCCGCTCCCAGGCCGTGCAGGGCGAGGGCCGCGTCGGACCGTGCGGAGGAGGCGATGCGTCCGTCGGCGCGATCCACGCGCGGGTCGTCGATGCCCGCGATGATCAGCTCGGTGCCGCCCAGGGTGACCACCTCTGCCTCGTTGCGCAGCACGGTGATGCCGGCCTGCTCGAGCCCGGCCAGGAACTCCTCGCGCAGCGGGGAGTCCGCCTCGTGGTTGCCCAGCACGAAGTACGTGGGGGCGAGAGAGCTGAGCTCGGAGGCGAGGTCCAGCACCCCGGTGAGGTCGCGGGTGCGAACGTCGATCATGTCCCCGGTCAGGGCGATCAGGTCCGGTTCCGAGGCCCGGGTGGCGTCCAGCAGACGATCGGTGAAGGTTCCGAAGTCGGCGGCGTGGAGGTCGGAGATCTGGGCGATCCGCACGGGGCCGGCCGGGCCGGTGCCTGAACCCGCCGAGGAGGCCGCGGTGCCGAGGAGCGGGACCCGGTAGGTGGTCACGTCCAGCCGGCGGTTGTCCCACAGCAGCCAGGCGGCCAGCAGCGCGATCGCGAGCAACAGCGCCAGGGAGGTGACGGCCAAGCGACGGGCGGCACGGGAGCGCCAGTCACCGCCGACGGTGCGATCGGTGCTGACCGACAGCGGGGCGCTCACCGGACGGTGATGCCCTCAGCGGCGAGGGCCTGCTTCACCTGGGCGATGCTCATCTGGCCGAAGTGGAACACGCTCGCGGCGAGCACCGCGTCGGCCCCGGCCCGCACCGCGGGCGCGAAGTGCTCGGGGGCCCCGGCGCCGCCGGAGGCGATCAGCGGGAGGGTGGTGGCCTGGCGGGCCAGGCCGATCAGCTCGAGGTCGAAGCCGTCCTTGGTGCCGTCGGCGTCCATGGAGTTCAGCAGGATCTCGCCTGCTCCGCGATCGGTGGCCTCGCGGATCCACTCGACGGCGTCGATGCCGGTGCCGCGGCGGCCGCCGTGGGTGGTGACCTCGAAGCCGGAGCCGGTGCGAGCGGTGCCCTGGGGGGTGTCGTCGGTGATGCGGCGCGCGTCGATCGACAGCACCAGCACCTGGTTGCCGAAGCGGCTGGCGATCTCGGTGATCACCTCGGGGCGGGCGATGGCGGCGGTGTTGACGCCGCACTTGTCGGCGCCTGCGCGCAGCAGCTGGTCGACGTCCTCGGGGGTGCGCACCCCACCACCCACGGTGAGCGGGATGAAGATCTGCTCGGCGGCGGCCCGGACCACGTCGATCATGGTGGCGCGGCCCCCGGAGGAGGCGGTCACGTCCAGGAAGGTGAGCTCGTCGGCGCCGTCGGCGCCGTAGCGGGCGGCGAGCTCCACGGGGTCACCGGCATCGCGCAGGTCCTGGAAGTTGACGCCCTTGACCACGCGCCCGGCGTCGACGTCCAGACACGGGATGACACGGACTGCCAGGCTCATGCGTCGATCCTCTCGCGGTCCAGCTCCTCGGCGCCCTCGATGATGAACTGCTTGCGCGGGGCGACCTCGGAGCCCATCAGCAGCTCGAACATGGCGCTGGCGGCCTCGGCGTCCTCGATGCGCACGCGGCGCAGGGTGCGGTGGGCGGGGTCCATGGTGGTGTCGGCCAGCTGGTCGGCATCCATCTCCCCCAGCCCCTTGTACCGCTGGATCGGCTCCTTGTAGCGCTTGTTGCGGCGCTCGAGGGACTTCAGCAGCTTGAGCAGCTCCGCCTCGGAGTACGTGTACACGTACTCGTTCTTCTTCGCTCCCCCGTGGATGATCTCCACCCGGTGCAGCGGCGGCACCGCTGCGTAGACGCGCCCCGCCTCGACCAGGGGCCGCATGTAGCGGTGGAACAGGGTCAGCAGCAGGGTGCGGATGTGGGCGCCGTCGACGTCCGCGTCGGTCATCATGATGATCTTGCCGTAGCGGGCGGCCTCGAGGTCGAAGGTGCGCCCGGAGCCGGCACCGATCACCTGGATGATCGCTGCGCACTCGGCGTTCTTGAGCATGTCCGTGATGGACGCCTTCTGGACGTTGAGGATCTTGCCGCGGATCGGCAGCAGCGCCTGGAACTCGGAGGAACGGGCGTTCTTGGCGGTGCCCAGGGCGCTGTCGCCCTCGACGATGAACAGTTCGGAGCGGTCCACGTCGGTGGTGCGGCAGTCGGCGAGCTTGGTGGGCATGGTGGAGGACTCCAGCGCGTTCTTGCGGCGCGAGACCTCCTTGTGCATGCGCGCGGCGATGCGGGCGCGCATCTCGGAGACCACCTTGTCGATCACCAGGGCGGCCTGCTCCTTCTCGCCCTTCTTGCCGGAGGTGAGGAACGCGGTGAGCTGCTCCTCAACCATCCTGCTCACGATCGCGCGGATGGCAGGGGTGCCCAGCACCTCCTTGGTCTGGCCCTCGAACTGGGGCTCGTCGATGCGCACGCTGATCACGGCGGTCAGACCGGCGAGCGTGTCGTCCTTCTCGATCTTCTCGTTCTTGGCGTTGAACCTGACGCGGCGGGCCTGGTTCTCGACCTGCTTGCGCAGGGTCTTGACCATGGCCTGCTCGAAGCCGGCCACATGGGTGCCGCCCTTGGGGGTGGCCACGATGTTGACGAAGGAGCGCAGGGTGGTCTCGTAGTCGGAGCCCCAGCGCAGGGCGATGTCCACCTCGCAGCTGCGGTCCACATCGGTGGAGACCATGTGTCCGTTCGCGTCGAGCACCGGGATGGTCTCGGTGTACTCGCCGGTGCCCTGGAGGCGGATCACGTCGGTGATCCTCTCGTCCTGCGCGAGGTACTCGACGAACTCGGAGATCCCGCCCTCGTAGTGGAAGCGGCGGGTGGCGGGCTGATCGGGCGAGGCCTCGGGCCGGTGGTCGGTGACCGACAGCTCCAGCCCGGGCACCAGGAAGGCCGTCTGCCGGGCGCGGCGGGTGAGGTCGTCCAGGGAGAAGTGGGAGCCCTTGACGAAGATCTGCGGATCGGCCCAGTACCGCACGCGGGTGCCGGAGACGCCGCGCTTGACCTTGCCGATCTTCCGCAGCTCCGCCGGGCCGTCGGCCGGGGTGAAGGGCGCATCGGGGCTGGGCTCGCCGTCATCGGCGAACACGCCCGCCCGGCCTCGCTGGAAGCTCATGGCATAGGTGGTGCCGGCGCGGTCCACCTCGACGTCGAGCCGGCCCGAGAGCGCGTTGACCACGCTGGCGCCGACGCCGTGCAGACCCCCGGCGGCGGCGTAGGAACCGCCGCCGAACTTCCCGCCCGCGTGCAGCTTGGTGTAGACGACCTCGACGCCGGTCAGGCCGGTGCGGGGCTCGGTGTCCACGGGGACGCCGCGCCCGGTGTCGCGCACCTCCACCGAGGCATCGGGATGCAGGATCACGCTGATCGACTCGCCGTGCCCGCCCAGTGCCTCGTCGACCGCGTTGTCGAGGATCTCCCACAAGCAGTGCATGAGACCGCGGGAGTCCGTGGACCCGATGTACATCCCGGGGCGCTTGCGGACGGCCTCGAGCCCCTCGAGAACCTGCAGGTGGCGTGCGTCGTACTCTGTCTTCGCGCTGGAACGTGAGGTGCTGCTGGAACTGGACACCCTGTGGATCTTACGGGCCCGGCAGCCGCGCACCCGGTATTGCGGCGCCCCTCACAGCAGGTTGCGCCGCCAGCGAACCGAGGTGGACGCACCTCGGTTTCGCACCCGCCAGGTGCTACAAAAGAACCATGAACCTGACTCTCGAAGCCCCCCGGCTCACCGCGCACGATCGGTGCGACCGCTGTGGTGCCCAGGCCTACGTGAAGGTGGTCCTGCAGGCCGGCGGTGAGCTGATGTTCTGCGCCCATCATGCGCGCGCCCACTCCGATGCCCTGCGTCCCCTCGCCTCCGAGGTGATCGACGAGACCGAACGACTCCACATCAAGCCGCAGATCCCCGAGGACTGACCTCGCGGGCCCGCGCC
>NZ_JALXKT010000068.1:0-16157 GCF_025144775.1 Brachybacterium sp. p3-SID957
CCCCCCCGCCCCCGCCCCCGGCCCCGCGCGCGCCCCCTCCCCCACCGGCGCGCGCGCACTGCGCCTGCGCGGACTGGGCCTGGTGACCTCCCTCGAGCTGCGCCAGCGCATCCGCTCGCGCCGCTGGTACGTGGCGCTGGGCCTGTGGACGGTGGCGCTGCTGCTGCTCGGCCTGGTGATCCTGGCGCCGACGGCCATGTTCACCGGGTACATCGCCTTCCGCGAGACCTCCCGAGTGGTGTTCAGCCTGCAGATGCTGCTGGTGCTGTTCGCGATGCTGCTGGTGCTGCCGGCGATGTCGGCCGGGTCCATCAACGGTGACCGCAGCGCCGGCACCCTGGCCACGCTGCAGTCCAGCCTGATCTCGCCGTTGGAGATCGTGCTGGGCAAGCTGCTGGCCGGGTGGGTGACGGGCCTGGCCTTCCTGCTGCTGGCGCTGCCGTCGGTGCTGCCCACGGCCCTGCTGGGCGGAGTGGGCCCGCTGTACCTGCTGCGGGTGCTGCTGGTGATCGCCGCGCTCGCCCTGTGCGTGACCGCGGTGGGCCTGGGGCTCTCGGCCATCACCGCCCGGCAGCTCGGATCAGTGGTGCTGGCCTACGTGGCGGTGTTCGGGGTGACCGTGGTGGGGCCCATCATGTGGGGCTCCTCAGCGGCGTTCCTGCAGGAGGAGCGCGAGGTCACCGTCTACGACGACGACTACGACTTCAGCGACGGCACGGACGACTCCTGGAGCCAGGCGCGCTGCGTGCGCGAACTCGACGAGCGCACCGTGGTGCGCCTGGACATCTCCCAGCCGCTGATCTGGCCCAACCCCGTGCTGCTGCTGGCCGACGTGGCCCCGCCCATGCCGCCGCCGACCATGGCGGCCGACGAGGAGTCGTGGGACCTGCTGCAGCTGATGCAGCTGGGCCTGCGGCATGCCACCCAACCCCTGCATCCCAGCAACTTCAACCATTGCTCACTGGACGCCGAGGGGTACCCGTCGGCGCTGGGCAGCCCCGCCAACCGGCCGATCTGGCCCCTGGGGCTGGGCTGCTGGTTCCTGGCGGGCGGTGCGTCCCTGGCCCTGGCCACGTGGCGCCTGGCGGTGCCGATCAGGATGCTCGGCAAGGGGATCCGGATCGCCTGAGTCCGGGCCGACGAACGGTGCCGACCCGGCGGGCCGTCCCTCGCGCGGCTGGCCCGCGGCCCGACCCTGGGGGCCGACCGGTCCCCAGCGACCCCGTCGCCTCAGCGCTCCCGCAGGCCCGTGATGCTGTCGGGGATCTCGTGCCCGCGGGACTGGCCGTCCTGAGATGGGGCCTGGAAGGGCGAGCCCTCCCCGCCGAAGTCCGGCAGCTGCCCGGCGGCGACGTCGGCCGAGCGCACCTCGGTGGTGCGGGCCCCGGGCAGGGACTCGTCGATCCACAGCCGGTCCCCGGCGGCATCCAGGTCGAACAGCTCCAGGGAGTGGTCCTTGCCGTCGGCCTGCAGGCGCTGGCGCAGGTGGGCGCGCACGGCGGGATCGCGGGCCCGATCGGCGCGGGTGCCGATGTCCGGCGCCACCAGGGCATGCTCGGTCTCCCGGCGCATGTACCGGTGGTCGGGCCCGTAGAACACGTCCCGCAGCCCGTTGCGCATCGCGGCGACCGTGCCCGCACCCAGCAGCGGCACCCCCACCAGCGCGCCCAGCACGATCCAGGTCCAGGCCAGGCCCGTGGCGGCCCCGAGCAGCTCGAGCAGCAGCGCCACCAGTACGATCGCCAGCAGCGCGGCCCCGGCGGTGATCCATCCGGCGAGGCCCACCACCCTGGCCTCCCAGGGGTTCACCCGTGCGCGGTGCACCCACGACGGGTAGGAGCGCTGGTCGGTGACCTGCTCTCTCTGGGATGCCGACAGGGCCGCGGCCAACGCCGGTGCGGTCGCAGCAGCCACCCCCGCCACGGCCAGCACCAGGAACGCCCCCAGGATCACCGGCAGGCTCAGCGGGGCGGACTGCACGGCCTCCAGGTCCTGCCCCATGCCGGTGAACACGGTGACGACATCGGCGATGCCGAACACCATCACGCCCAGGGACAGCAGCGCCGGTGCCACCCACCGCAGCCAGGCCACACCGGAGTGCAGCAGCGCGTATCCCATGCCCCGCGGGGTGAGGGCGCCGTCGGCCTCGGGCGTGCCCAGGTTGGGCGGCAGGTGCCGGCGGTCCTGAGCCAGCACCTTCTTCGCGGCGGCGCGGCGCTGGTCGTGGTCACGGTCCAGGCGGGCGGTGGTCTCCAGTGCACTGGCGGGGGTCACGCCGAGCACGCGCGGCGCGCTCACCCAGGCGCGGATCCACACCCACGCCAGCATGATCGCCAGCAGGCCGGCGCAGGCCGCGGCGAGCGGTCCCGCGCTCAGGCTGGGCCAGTGCAGCAGCGGCACCCGCCCGAAGGGCTGGCTGACCAGCAGCAGCAGGATGGCGGTGACCACCAGGGGCGGGGCCATCAGCACCGCGGTGATGCGGGTGGCGACCTGCCGCTGGAAGCCGGCCTCACTGAGATGGTGCTGCGGGTTGATCCCGGAGATCGCCCGTGACGCCAGCGGCAGCAGGGCCACGCTCAGTGCGGTGGCACCGACGGGCAGGAACAGTGCGGCCGTCCACAGCCCGGCGGAGGTGAAGCCCAGCGATCCCAGCGCGACCCGCAGGTACATCGGCTCGAACAGGCCCACCAGCAGGCTGAGCAGCCAGTACGTGGGCGAGGCCCCGGTGACGTAGAGGAACAGCAGCACGTACCACAGGCCGATCAGCACCAGGGCGGGCATCCACACGATGCGCAGCAGGCGGCGGGTGATGGCGGCGCGCGAGTCGACCAGGATCTCCCCGGGCGGCACCAGGGAGGGGGGATCCTCGGGCAGGCGCACGGGTGGCGGCAGGTCCGTCAGCGGCGGCAGGGCGCGGTCGAACGGCGAGGTCATCGTTGCTCCCTTCTCCCGCGTCGGGCGGTGGCGGATGGGTGGGGCGGCCGGTGGGGCCGACGCGCGGGCTTCACACGCTGCGCCTGCCCAGGAAGGCACGGCCCAGTGTCATCTCGTCGGCGTAGTCGAGGTCCCCGCCCACGGGCAGGCCGGAGGCCAGGCGGGTGACCGTGATCTCCAGCGGCCCCAGCAGTCGGGAAAGGTAAGCGGCGGTGGCCTCCCCCTCGATGTTCGGGTCCAGCGCCAGGATCACCTCGGTGGTCTCCCCAGTGCCCAGGCGCTTCATCAGCTCGGTGATGCGCAGATCGCCCGGGCCCACACCGCCGATCGGGTCGATCGCACCCCCGAGCACGTGATAGCGGCCCTTGAACTCGCGGATCCGCTCGATGGCCACGATGTCCTTGGACTCCTCGACCACGCAGATCACCTCGTCGCTGCGGCGGGGATCGGCGCAGATCCGGCAGCGGTCCTCGGCCGAGACGTTCCCGCACACCTCGCAGAACCGCACCGTGTCCTTGACCTTCACCAGCACCTCGGCCAGGCGCCGCACGGCGGCGTTATCGGCGTCCAGCAAGTGGAACGCGATGCGCTGGGCCGACTTGGGGCCGATGCCCGGCAGCTTGCCGAGCTCGTCGATGAGGTCCTGGACGATGCCTTCGTACACCCGTCCAACTGTAGTTGCCCTGGCTGACACCCGAACGCCTGGTGCATCGCGAGCCCTGGCAGACTTGGCGAATGCTCCACCGCCGCGCCTCCCGCACCCGCGACACGACCCGCTCCCGTGGCGCGGTTGACACTTCCGGGGATGCGGCTGATCGCTCCCGGGACCGCTGGGCCCGTGCCCTGCACCTGGGCTCCGCCCCTCTGGTCGCCGGCGCCCTGTGCGCAGCCGACGGTCTCGGTCCGCTCCGCGGCGCGATCTCTGCCGGGACGGCACTGGCAGGCGGGATCCTCACCGAGGTGCTGCTGGGACCGGAGCCGCTCACGCGCGCCGATCACGTAACCCGGGTGCGCGCCTCGCTGATCGCGGCGCTCGCGGGCCGCCTTCTCGCGGGCCGCCTGCTCGCGGACGCAGACCTCGAAAGCGGTGCCGATGGGAGCACGGCCCGCCTCCGCACCATCCCGCAGGCAGCATTGTTCACCCTCGCCATCGGCCTGGACGCGATCGACGGGCAAGTGGCGCGCCGCACCGGCTGCACCACCACGCGGGGCTGGCGCTTCGACCTGGAGGCCGACGCCGCGGCGATCGCGGTGCTGTCGGCCGCGATGCTGCACCGCACCCGCTGGGTGGTGGTGCCCGGCGCACTGCGCTACGTGTTCGGGGCGGCGCGGCAGCTGGTCCCGGCCCTGCGGGGCGAGCTGGAGCCGCGCCTGTCGCGCCGGGTGATCGCGGGCGGGTCGATGGTGGCGCTGGTGGCGACCACGTGGCCCATGGTCCCGCAGCGTGCCGTCCGCGCACTGACGGGCGGGGCCGCGCTGGCGCTGTCGGCCTCCTTCGCCCGGGACGGCGCGGATCTGCTGCGCGGATTCGGCGCGGACGGCTCCCCCGGACAGGGCCACCCCCGCTAGCCTGGACGTTCACATCCGCTTCCGAGGAGAGTCATGGTCCAGCTGCCCGACACCCTGCTCGACGCCGTCCACGAGAGACTCCTGGACGGCCTGGGGGAGGCCGGCTCCAGCCAGGAGATCGCCGGCCGCGTCATCGCATACCTGCGCAACACGGCCGAGACCACGGTGAGCGTGGAGCCGGACGGCACCACGTTCGTGATCACAGGGGACATCCCGGCGATGTGGCTGCGGGACTCCGCCGCCCAGCTCACCCCGCTGCTGCGCCTGGTGGTGGGCGAGGTGGGCTCCGCGGAGGACCGCGCGGGGCTGGTGTCCCTGCTGTCGGGCCTGCTGCGCCGCCACTGGCAGTACATCGTGATCGACCCGTACGCCAACGCCTTCAACCGCCACCCCGACGGCTCCTCCTGGGACGGCGACGACACCGATCGGGACAACCCCTGGGCGTGGGAGCGCAAGTTCGAGCTGGACTCCCTCTCCTACGGGCCGGACCTGGCCTGGCGGGTGTGGAAGGCCACCGGGGACACCTCCTGGGCCGATCAGGAGTTCCTGCCCGCGGCCCGCGCGATCCTGGAGACGGTGCGCACCGAACAGCACCACGAGGAGCGCTCCCCGTACCGCTTCCGCCGCCCCGGCGTCCCTGCCCAGGACACCCTGGCGCGGGACGGCCTGGGCGGCCTGACGGAGCCGACGGGCCTGGTGTGGGCGGGCTTCCGGCCCAGCGACGACACCTGCGAGCTGGGCTACAACATCCCCGGCAACCACTTCCTGGCGCTGGCCCTGGAGCGGCTCGGGGACCTGCTGGAGCACGTCGAGGGCGAGGCGGACGATGCCGCCGAGGCGCGTCGACTCTCCGCCGAGATCCGTCAGGCGCTGGACGAGCACGGCCAGATCGACGGACCGGAGGGCGAGCGGATCTGGGCCTACGAGGTCGACGGCCGCGGCAACCACGTGTTCCTGGACGACGCCAACGTGCCCAGCCTGCTGTCGCTGCCGTACCTGGACTGCGCCGATGCCGCCGATCCGCTGTACCGGGCCACCCGCGCGGCGGTGTTCTCCCGCGCCAACCCGTACTACTTCGCCGGCCTGTACCTGGAGGGCGTGGGCTCCCCGCACACGCCGAAGGACCACGTGTGGCCGATCGCGAAGAACATCGAGGGCCTCACCAGCGGTGACGACGCTGAGAAGCGCCGCATCCTGGAGCAGCTGATGCGCACCGACGGCGGCACCGGGATGATGCACGAGGGCGTCCACGTGGACGATCCCACGATCTTCACCCGCGAGTGGTTCTCCTGGTCGAACTCGATGTTCTGCGAGCTGGCGCTGGACCTGGCGGGCATCCACAGGACCCAGCGATGACGTTGATGCCGCACCCCTATGATGCGAGCGAGCCGTTCACAGCCAGCCGTGTGGTGGAGGCGCCGGAGATCCCCACTGCGGTGGTGAAGCTGGACGACGTCCCGATGTACGAGATGTCCTCCCTGATGGACGGCACGTTCTCGCACCTGGCCGATGCCCTGGCCGAGGTGGGGATCCACCCGATCGGGCCGGCCGTGGTGCTGCACCACCGGATGCCGGTGGACACGGCGGATCTGGAGGTGGGCTTCCCCGTGGACTCCCCTCTCACCGAGACCCTCACCCTGCCCAGCGACTACGAGGTGGTGGGCTCGGTGCTGCCCGGGGGTCGCGTCGCCGCGATCTCCCACATGGGTGCCTACGGGGGCCTGGCGGAGACCTGGGGCGCGTTCACCGAGGACATCGGCCGGGATGGGGAGCAGATGACGTACCCGTTCTGGGAGATGTATGTGAGCGTGCCCTCTCCCGACGTCGACCCGGCGGCGCTGCGCACGGACCTGTTCAGCCTGCTCGAGCCGCGCGGCGAGCGCGCGTAGCACCGGGCCCGGTTCAGTAGTCCGGGCGCTCCTCGATCACCTCGAGCACCTTCCCGCCCAGCACGGACTCGATGACCTCGCGCCCGGAGCGGCGGGTGTACTCGGCATCCTCGTCGTCCCGGGTGGCGCCTCCGGTGGGATCATCGTCCGGCTCGTCCGCGCCATCGGCAGCCCCCGGTGCGGCCTGCTTCCCCTTGACCACTCCGAAGCGCCGACCCGCATGCCGGGAGGCGTGAGCGGCCTCGCGCGCCAGGTCGGCCCCCGAGCGGGGACGCTGCGGCGCGGGTTCGGATTCGAGCTCGGGTGCAGCAGGTGCCGGCTGGGCCGCCGTCACCGAGGCGACCACCGATGCAGCAGCGGGCTCGCCGGTCGACTGTGCGGTGGACTCCGCCGGCTTCGAGTGCACCACGCGCCCCTCGGCGATGGCACGGCGCAGGGCTGCCTGGCCGTAGGTGCGCGGCTCCCCCTCGGGGAGGCTGTCGCGGCCCTCGTCCTCAACCACCGGGATGTCCTCGTCGGCGGGCGGGGCGGGCGCACGGTCTGCGGAGGCGGGCCCACGGCCTGGGGAGGCGGGCCCACGGCCTGGGGAGGCGGGCCCACGGCCTGGGGTGGCGGGCGATGCCTCGACCTGCGCGGGCCGTGCGGCAGGAACACGAGCCGCAGCCGGGCTCGGTCCTGGCCCCCAGGAGCTGTCGTCCGGGTCCGGCGGGTAGGGGTCGTCGGGCTCCGGTGCGAAGTCCTCCTGCGCGGGGGCCGTGCGCTCGGCGCGCTGCTGGGGCCGCGGCTGGGCAGAGCGCTCCGATGCCTGCGTGCGGGCGCCGCCGAGGGTGGCGACGGCGACATCGCCCCAGCTCTGGGAAGCCCGGTCGCGGGCGGTCGAGGCGGCCGGCCCCGATCCCCCGCTCTCCTCGGCCCGCGGGGATCCGCTCTGCGGGGCGTCTCCCTGTTGAGGTGCAGGCGCCGGCCCACCACTCGGTGCACTGCCGGGCCCTCCGCTCGGCCCTCCGCCGGACGCGCCGCCGGACGCGCCGCCGCCCGGGCCCGGGTCCTCCCCCACCACGGCATCGACGGTGACCCTGACGTGCATGATGCGGTGGACGGCCTCGGCGAGGTTCTCCGCAGCGGTGCCGCGACGGAACGCCGCCAGCAGACCCTCCGTGCGGAAGCCCAGGAGCAGCGTGGATCCCTGCGCCCCGTGCACGTGCGCGTTCTGCGACAGCAGCGCCCAGCTGGGGCGCCTGATCTGCGCGAGCTCGTCGAGGATCGCGGACCAGTGGCCCCGCACCTCGTCGGCATCCAGACCGCTGCCTCCGGCGGGGGGCTGCTGCGGCGCCGGCTGCGGGTCCGGTTGCTGGGCGGCTGCCAGGGCCGGTTGCTCCTCGGCGGGCCGTTGCTGCTCCGGCCACTGGGGTGCGGGCTGGTTCCGGTGGGGCTGCTCGGGTCGCTCCGGGGGCGGCTGGCTGGGGGCACGCACCCCCCGGGCCTGTCGGGCGGCCTCGGCCTTCTCCTGTGCGATGCGGCGGGCCTCGTCGCGGCCCGATCCACCGGGCGCGGGCTGCGTCGGCGCAGCGGAGGGCTCCTGCGGGGCGGAACCTGCCGTCTGGGCGCCCGCCTCGTCCCGCAGCACCAGCCGGGCGGCCAACAGCTCGAGGTGCACGCGCGGCGAGGTGGCACCGCTCATCGTGGAGAGGGTCTCGTGCACCAGCTCACCGGCGGTGGACAGATCCGCCGGTGCGAAGGTGGAGGCCTGGGCGGTCATGCGTTCGAGGTCCCCGGCCGGGATGTGCGGCAGCAGATCGCCGCCGCGATCGGGCACCGCCGCCAGCACGATCAGGTCGCGGATGCGCTCCAGCAGGTCCTCCACGAAGCGGCGCGGCTCATGGCCGGTGGAGATGACCTCCTCCACCGCCCCGTACAGGGCGGCGGCGTCGCGCTGGGCGATCGCCTCCACAGCGCGGTCCAGCAGGGCGGTGTCGGTGAAGCCCAGCAGTGCGATCGCGGTGGGGAAGTCCAGGCCGTCCTCCCCCGCCCCGGCCATCAGCTGGTCCAGCACCGACATGGAGTCACGGGCAGACCCGCCCCCGGCGCGCACCACCAGCGGCAGCACGCCATCCCCCACGGGGACCTGCTCGGCATCGCACACCTCCCGCAGGTACGGGCTCAGCACCTGCGGCGGGATCAGGCGGAACGGGTAGTGGTGGGTGCGGGAGCGGATGGTGCCGATCACCTTGTCCGGCTCGGTGGTGGCGAACACGAACTTCACGTGCTCCGGCGGCTCCTCCACCAGCTTCAGCAGGGCGTTGAAGCCGGCGGAGGTGACCATGTGGGCCTCGTCGATGATGAACACCTTGAAGCGGTCCCGCACCGGGGCGAAGGAGGCGCGCTCGCGCAGCTCACGGGCATCGTCCACACCGCCGTGACTGGCGGCGTCGATCTCCACCACGTCCAGGCTGCCAGCGCCGTCGCGGGCCAGGTCGCGACATGAATCACAAGCCCCGCAGGGGGTGTCCGTCGGACCCTCGGCGCAGTTCAGGCAGCGCGCCAGAATGCGGGCCGACGTCGTCTTCCCGCAGCCGCGGGGGCCGGAGAACAGGTAGGCGTGGCCGATCCTGCCCGCGTTCAGCGCACGCCGCAGGGGCGTGGTGACATGGTCCTGGCCGATCACCTCAGCGAAGGACTCCGGACGGTATCGACGGTACAGAGCAGTGGCCACCCCCACAGGCTAGTGGAGGGGACTGTCAGTCGGAGCCGCTGTGGATCAGTCCGAGGTGCGGCCGGGCTCATCATCCGGCGCCGACGGGGCGTCATCGGAAACACCCAGCTGGGAGCGGCGCCGCTTGAGCTTGCCGAGGGTTATCCAGAACACCAGCAGCACGATCACCACCGGGATGCCGACATCGAACACCCAGCTGGGCACGTCGAACGACAACGAGAACGAGAGCTCCGGGATCCAGCCGAACAGGGTCTCGCGCAGCCATGCCAGGGCCCGGCCGATCGGCTCCAGAACCGCGTCGATCACTTCCCCCACCGGGCGCAGCAGCTCCGCGATCCACTCCACCGGCGGGCGGATCAGGGACTCCACCCATTCCCGCACCGGGCGCAGCAGACCACTGAAAAGCGCGCTGATGCCCAGCAGCGGGATCAGGTACTTCGCGGCCGTGAACGCGGCGCTGACCAGCGCGAATCGCATCGGATGAGCGAGCTTGCGCTGTTCACGCTGCCAGGAGGCGCTGCCCTTCTCGGGCACGAGTGGGGTGGGGTAGAAACCCCCCATCCGCTCCCCCTCCGCACCACCCAGCACATCCACCTCGCCCTTGCCGCCCAACCCGGCGGTGCTCACCCGGATCCGCTCGGCGATGCGCAGCTTCCCGTTCTCATCGGGCCGCCGCACCACGTAGTCGACCGCCCTGAAGGACTCCTCTGCACTGAAAGCCAGGCCGTCCACCTCGCCGCTGGCCTCGCCGCGGGCCGCCTCCCGGGCTCCGGAGCCCACGCTCACCGTCGTGGTGCGGGGCTTCGACTCCCGACGGGGGTCGTGGAAGACGCCGTCGATGATCACCGTGGCCCAGGTGTCCACCACGCCGTGACGCGCCCGCACCACGTAGGTGTGGCCCTCGACGGTCCCGCGGTACACGGTGACCCGGGGCTGCGTCGAGGTCTCGTCGCCGGGGTCTGTCGTCGCCCCGGCGGGCTGGGTGGTGCTCATGGCTCCAGCCTGCCGAGTCGCCCCGTTCGCTGCCATCGACCCAATGGCCGATACCTGGGCCGACATAGGTAGGAGATCAGGCGCGCACAAAGGGTCGCCGGCCGGCGAGCCACAGCACCAGAGCCGCTGCCGCAACCCACATCGACCAGCTGGCCGCCTCGAGGATCCAGCGTTCCGGCCCGCCGGACAGCGGGGTGGTGAGGTTCTGCTCGATGGCCACGCGCAGGCTGTTGAGCAGCCCGTGGGCGAGCAGGGCCGGCCATATGTTCCCGCTCAGCTCCCGCAGCACGGTCAGCAGCGGTGAGACCGCCGCAATCGTCCCCAGGTACGCGATCGAGTCCGTCGGCCCCATGCCCAGGGCGAGCACGATGGGAAGGTGCCACAGCGCCCACAGCACCGCCGTGACCAGTGCGGTCGCCAGGATTCCGTACGGGCTGAGGGCACCGTGGAGCCACCCGCGCCATCCGGTCTCCTCACCGAAGGCCAGGACCGTCTGCAGCACAGCGACCAGGGGCAGCGCCACCAGGATCGCGGCCGCCTCCTCCGGGGTGCTCCATGCGGCCGACCCCAGGGCCACCGATGCGAGGACCCGCAGCACCGGCACCACGGTGAAGACCGCTATCGCCAGCAGCATGCCCAGCACCAGAGCGCGGCCGGAGGGCACCAGCAGCCCGAGGTCGGCTCTGAGCCGGCCGGGTCGGCGCCGCACCAGCAGGGCGGCCAGCAGCGGGGTGAACTGGGCTATCGGAACCACCAGTGCTGCAGCCTCGGGGGGCAGCAGGTCCAGCGCGAAGGGAGCCGAGAGCAGGCACGCCGCCACCAGCACCAGCGCAGAGAACGCGAGGATGCGGGAGATGGGCACAGCGTCGGCGGGGACGGCCGTGGCAGCAGGGGTGGGTTCGGGCGTGGTCACGGGGGTCATCGCGGTGCTCCTGGGGTGATGGGATGCCGACACCGATCACGGTAGGAACCGCACCCTGGTCCACGCGCCGGGGCCCTCCGCCCCATCCGGCGGGGGCTATCCCCCCACCCGGACATGAAAGGACCCCTCGTGCACCTGCCAGAGCCCGCCTGCCCTTGCTGCCGTCAAGCCCTGGGGGAGTTCAGCGAGATGACACCACACGAGGGGTCGCCCATGAGTGTAGCGGTCCCGAGCGCAAGGTTCGAGGCGGTGTGCGGTAGGCCGCTCAGCGCCTGGACGAGGACGTCGCCGCTGCCAAGCGTCTGGCGCTCGGCGCCCGGGTCAGCGCCCGGTCTCGATGCCGTAGGTCACGACACTGCAACGGAACGAGGAACACTCGATTTCCTGTCACGGTGTCGACTACTGTCCCGAACAGCACCCACTCGTGACCCCCCTCACACGGCGATGCCGTCGATGTCATCGCCGTGCCCCGCAGCCCCGTCCCCTTTTGCCCCCCAGGAGAGTTCCATGAGTTTCGCCGACATGATCAGTGCCACCAACGGGGTGATCTGGTCGATCCCCTGGTCGCCCTGTGTCTCCTTGCCGGCCTGTACTTCTCGATCCGCACCGGGTTCGTGCAGCTGCGTGCTCTGCCCGACATGATCAAGCAGCTCATCGGCGGCGAGAAGTCCGCCGATGGCACCTCCTCCTTCCAGTCGTTGATGATGTCGCTCGCCAATCGTGTGGGCATGGGCAACATCGGTGGTGTGGCCACCGCGATCGCCTTCGGCGGTCCCGGCGCCGTGTTCTGGATGTGGACCGTGGCCTTCCTCGGCGCGTCCACCTCGTTCATCGAGTCCACCCTGGGCCAGATCTACAAGGAGAAGGACCCGGACACCGGTGAGTACCGCGGTGGCCCGGCGTACTACTTCGAGAAGGCCTACAAGCACAAGGCTCCGGGACTGTCCCTGGCCTTCGGAGTCCTCTTCGCCTGCGTCTCCATCCTGGCGATGAGCTTCTTCCTGCCCGGCGTGCAGGCCAACGGCGTCTCCTCCGCCATGAACAACGCCTGGGGCTTCCCCAAATGGGCCACCGCCATCGGCATGGTGATCCTGCTGGCCTTCATCGTGGTCGGCGGCGTCAAGCGCATCGCCATGTTCGCCGCCTACGTGGTGCCCCCGATGGCGATCCTGTACATCCTGGCGGCGCTGCTGGTGTTCTTCGTGAACTTCGACCAGATCCCCCACGTGTTCGGTGAGATCTTCTCCGGCGCGTTCGGCATGCACGCCGTGTACGGCGCCATCATCGGCCTGGCCATCAAGTGGGGCGTGCAGCGCGGCATCTACTCCAACGAGGCGGGTCAGGGCACCGGCCCGCACCACGCTGCTGCCGCCGAGGTCTCCCACCCGGCCAAGCAGGGCTTCGTGCAGGCGTTCTCCGTGTACATCGACACCCTGTTCGTGTGCACCGCCACCGCGTTCATCATCATCTCCACCGACATGTACACGGTGTTCCAGGACGAGGCCTTCCCCGCCGAGGGCGACCCGCTGTACGTGGGTGAGCTGGGCCAGGACGTGGAGCCCGGCCCGGGCTTCGTGCAGGCCGGCTTCGACAACTTCGTCCCGGGCTTCGGCTCCAGCTTCGTGGCGATCGCGCTGACGTTCTTCGCCTTCACCACCATCGTGGCGTACTACTACATGGCCGAGGTCAACACGGTCTACCTGGCGCGTCGACTGAAGAACCCGCTGCTGCGCCGCGCTCTCATCCGTTTCCTGCAGGGCCTGGTGCTGATCTCGGTGGCCTACGGCGCGGTGACCACCGCCGGCTCCGCCTGGGGCCTGGGCGACATCGGCGTGGGCTCGATGGCCTGGCTGAACATCGTCGGCATCCTGATCGTCCAGGGCCCGGCCCTCAAGGCCCTGAAGGACTACTACCAGCAGAAGAAGCAGGGCATCGACCCGCAGTTCGATCCCCGCACGCTGGGCATCCACAACGCCGAGTTCTGGGAGCTGCGTGCCGACGGCCGCGCCCTCCAGGGCCGTACCGGCGAGGAGGTCGCCGGCACCGCCGCCGCACAGCCGGCCGATCCGGTCGACGGCCCGGGCACCGGCGCTCCTCGCGTCTGATCTAGGAGCTGCGCAGTCCGATCGACGCGCACAGCGGTCACGGCAGAACGGCCCGGTCCGCGTGGACCGGGCCGTTCTGCTGCGTCACGGGCCCGAGGAGCTCGGGGTCGACGCGTGTGCTCAGCTCATCCGCTGCGCGGGAGAGACCGTCTTGGCGGGATCGGTCTCGGGGATGTCGCCGAGCACCTCGTCGATGCGGGTCATGACATCGGCCTCCAGGCGCACGCCGGAGGCCTTCACGTTCTCGGTGACCTGCTCCGGGCGGGAGGCGCCGATGATCGCCCCGGCCACGTTGTCGTTGGCGAGCACCCAGGCCACGGCGAGCTGCGCCATGGTCAGGCCCAGCTCCTCGGCGATGGGGCGCAGTCCCTGCACGGCCTGAAGGGTGCGGTCCTCGAGGAACCGCTTGATCATGTCGGCCCCGCCCTTCTCATCGCGTGCGCGTGATCCCTCCGGCGGTTCGGCGCCGGGCTGGTACTTGCCGGTGAGGATGCCCTGGGCGACGGGTGACCACACGATCTGGGAGACGCCCAGCTCCTGGGAGGTGGGCACCACGCGCTCCTCGATCACGCGCCACAGCATCGAGTACTGGGGCTGATTGGAGACCAGCTGGATGCCCAGGTCACGGGCCAGCTGGTGGCCGGCGCGGATCTGGTCGGCGTTCCATTCGGAGACGCCGATGTACAGGGCCTTGCCGGCGTGCACCACGTCGGCGAAGGCCTGCATGGTCTCCTCCAGCGGGGTCGCGTAGTCGTAGCGGTGGGCCTGGTAGAGGTCGACGTAGTCGGTCTTCAGCCGCCGCAGCGAGCCGTCGATGGATTCGCGGATGTGCTTGCGGGACAGACCGGTGTCGTTGTGCCCCTTCGGTCCGGTGGGGAAGTAGACCTTGGTGAAGATCTCCAGCGACTCGCGCCGCTCCCCCTGGAGGGCATCGCCGAGCACCACCTCGGCGGCGGTGTTGGCGTAGGTGTCGGCGGTGTCGAAGGTGCTGATGCCGGCGTCGAGGGCAGCCCGCACGCACGCGGTGGCGCGCTCGTCCTCCACCTGGGAGGCGTGGGTGAGCCAGTTGCCGTAGATGATCTCGCTGATCTTGAGGCCGCTGCGGCCGAGGTGTCGGTGTTCCATGCGGAAACACTACGGCGATCGCCTGTGCGACCAGAAGGGGGCCGCACTCGGCTGCCCAGGAGGAGGGCCTCGTGCAGCCGGCGACCACGGTGCGGACCCCCGTGGCAGACCCACCGGGTGTGACCTAGGATACGGCCACCCTGCAGGCCCGTCCCCCACGGGCCTGCGTGCTTCCCCGACCCGACAGTCCGAAAGCGAACCATGAGCACCTCGCACCCCTCCTCCCCCTCCCCCGGCAACGGCCCAGCCCCCGGCACAGGGCCCACTGCCGGCACCGGCAGCGGCGGCGCCCCCCGTGCCGACCGCGGCGCCTTCTCGGGCCGCACCGCGTTCATCTTCGCGGCCATCGGATCCGCCGTGGGCCTGGGGAACATCTGGCGCTTCCCCGCCGTGGCCTACGACAACGGCGGCGGCGCATTCATCCTCCCGTACCTGGTGGCCCTGCTGACCGCCGGCATCCCCCTGCTGTTCATCGACTACGCGATCGGCCACCGCTGGCGGGGCTCACCCCCGATGGCATGGCGCCGCCTGACCCGCTGGACCGAGTTCATCGGCTGGTGGCAGGTGCTGATCTGCGTGGTCATCGCCGTGTACTACGCGCTCATCATCGCGTGGGCCGCCAATTACACCGTCTTCTCCGTCGACACCCGCTGGGGCGACGACCCCGGCGCCTTCTTCGGCTCCTTCACCCGGGCCCTCGAAGGGGCCGACGTCACCGTCGCCTTCGACTACGTCCCACCCGTGCTCATCACCTGCATCCTGGTGTGGGTGGCCATCGTGCTGGTGATGGTGCTGGGTGTGCACAACGGCATCTCCAAGTCCGCGATGATATTCATCCCGCTGCTCGTGATCATGTTCGTGATCCTGGTGGTGCGGGCCATGATGCTGCCCGGCGCCTTCACCGGCCTGAACGCCTTCTTCCGGCCCAACTGGGGCGCGCTGCTCAGCCCGGGGGTGTGGGTCGCGGCCTACGGCCAGATCTTCTTCTCCCTGTCGGTGGCGTTCGGCATCATGCTCACCTACGCCTCCTACCTGAAGAAGAACACCGACCTCACCGGCTCCGGCCTGGTGGTCGGCTTCGCCAACTCGAGCTTCGAGATCCTGGCCGGCATCGGCGTGTTCAGCGCGCTGGGCTTCATGGCCCAGGCGCAGGGCGTCGCGGTCGACGAGGTGGTCTCCTCCGGCATCGGCCTGGCGTTCATCGCCTTTCCCGCCATCATCGGCGAGGCCCCCGGCGGCGCCCTGATCGGCGTCCTGTTCTTCGGCTCCCTGGTGCTGGCCGGCTTCACCTCACTGGTCTCGATCGTGGAGGTCGTCATCTCCGCGATCGGCGACAAGTTCGGTCTCTCCCGCGTGCCGGCCACGCTGCTGGTGACGGTCCCGCTGGGCCTGTTCTCGATCGCGGTGTTCCCCACCACCATGGGCCTTGCCCTGCTGGACGTGATGGACAACTGGGTCAACCAGTACGGCATCGTCGGTGCCGCCCTGGTGAGCACCGTGGCGCTGGTCTACCTGGTGCGGGCCCTGCCCACACTGCGCGACCACCTGAACCTGCGCGGCTCGTTCCGCCTGGGCACGGGATGGACCGTCTCCGTGGCGGTGATCGTGCCGATCGTGCTGGGCGTCTCGCTGATCGCCTCCACCATCGACCTGATCGCCGGCGAGGGCACCTACTCCGGCCACCCGCTGTGGTTCAACATCGTGTTCGGCTGGCTGATGGCCCTGAGCCTGGTGGTGGGCAGCGTGGTGCTGTCCCTGCTGCCCTGGCCCCGCGGCTCGAACCTCAACCGGCCGGACTCCGACGGGGACGAACTGGCACCGCCCGTGGTCCCTGGCACCGGCCTGTCCGGCCATGACGTGGCCACCCCCCACCAGCTGCGCCCGGCCGGGCCGCAGGACGGCCGTTC
>NZ_JALXKT010000069.1:0-15985 GCF_025144775.1 Brachybacterium sp. p3-SID957
GGTCCGTTCTCAGACGGTCACTTCTGCTGCTGGTCCTTGTCGGCCGCTGCGTCGTCCGCGCCGCCGCCGAGGCGGTCGCGCGCCGCGTCGGAGCCCTTCTCGACGTGCTGGTCGTACTGGTCCGGGGTGCGGTCGGTGACGTGCTTGGTGCCCTGCTCGAAAGCCTGGTCGACCTTGTCCGGGTTCTTCTCCGCGTGGTCCTTGGCCTTGTCGAAAGCATTGTTCAGCGAATCGCCGATGCCCATGGCGTTCTCCTCTCGCGTAGGTCGCCGTCCCCGACCGGGGCGGCACCGCCACCGTAGATCCGGGATCGTGTCCCCCACCACTGAGACCGCGGTTTCGAACCGAAACTGAACGATCCCGCCCGATCGAGCCCGAGATCGGCGCATCTCGCGCAATACTGACTGCGTGAACGTGAGCGCGCCCGGTCCCCGCCCCCTGCCCGGATCTTCGGGGTCCGATGCGTCTGCCGCGTCCCCGTCCAGCCCGTCGGCCTCTGCCACCACGGCCCGGGACAAGTCGGCCCGCTGGGACCACGTGCTGACGCTGCTGTCCCAGGCCAAGCGTTTGAGCGTCGGTGAGGTCGCTGCCGAGCTGGGGATCAGCGAGTCCACGGTGCGGCGCGACTTCGTGGAGATGGAGCGTGCCCAGCTGGCCCGCCGCACCCACGGCGGGATCGTCGCGGTGGACGTCGCCTACTCGCTGGCCACCGCCCCGCGCAGCTCCGACCAGGCTGCCGCCGAGAGGGAGCTCGTGGCCACGCACGCCGCGTCCCTGGTCGTGCCCAGCCAGATCATCGGGTTCAACGGCGGTCGCACCACCACCTCCACCGCCCGCCGTGCCGTGGCGCGGCCCGACATCGACTCGCGCGACGGCCGCCCGGGCCTGACCGTGGTGTGCGCCGCGCTGAACATCGCCACCGAGACCGTGCTGCGACCGGCCGTGCGCACCGTGGTGCTGGGAGGCGTGGCCGAGCCCTACTCCTTCGAGCTCATCGGCCCCCTGGCCACCGCCACCATGCGGGACCTCTGGCTGGACACCATGTTCGTGGGCACCGTCGGCCTCGACGTCCACGCGGGCCTGACCTGCAACTCCGATGCGGAAGCGGGGGTCACGCGGATCATGATCGGCCACTCCCGCCGCGTGGTGGGCCTGGCCACGGCCGAGAAGATCGGGCACCGTGCGCTCGCCGGCATCTGCCCCGTCTCCGCACTCACCGACCTGGTGATCGCCGGGCCCGTCACCCCGGAGCTGCGCGAGCACCTCGAGGAGTCCTCAGTGCGCCTGCATGAGGTGTGAACACGGCACCCGCGCCGAGCGCGACCCCGCTGTGAGGCACGCCTGACGCCCCCTACGGCACGCCTGCGCCTGCCTGTGGCGCGACCCCGGTAGCGTTGCGGGCTATGTGGAGATTCCTGCGCGGGAAGAAGAGCCCCGACCCGTCGGCCCCGCCTGCCGACCGCCGCGACGACGCCCCGGCGGCGACCCGCGGCAGCACCCGCGCCCCCTTCGCGACGGGTGATGCCCACGGCGACGGCGCGTCCGTCCCGGCCGCCGGACCTCACAGCGCCGACGCCCCCGGCGGCGCCCACCACGGTGCGCACCTGGCGCAGCGGCGACGCGCCGGCGGTGAGCCCCTGCGCCACCCCGGGGTCGACGTCGTGGTCGAGCAGCGCCTGGGCGGGGCCGATGCCGGCACCGCCCCCGAGCAGGACGAGGACGATCTTCCCCGGCTCCCGCGCGAGCACCGCCCCCTCAGCCGCGAGGACGTGGTGGCCGATGCCCTGGACCGCTGGCGCCAGCAGATCACCGGTGGTCAGACCGCGCCTTCCTTCCTCACCCAGATGCGCGCCGGCACCACCTTCCTGGACCTCACCCATTCCCACCCCTCGGGCCTTGCGCAGCTGCTGGCCGGGCGGGGCCCCACCCGGCTGTCCTCGCTGGTGCGGGAGGTGGGCGCGCTGGCAGATGCACGCGCCCATGCCCGCACCTTGCGGGAGATCGCGGAGCGTCACGCCGAGGAGGTGGGCCTGACCACCTGCCACCTGGGCATCGGCGAGGCCACCTGGCACCCGGAGGACGGCTCCGAGCCCGTGCACGCACCGGTGCTGGTACGGCCCATCACCCTGCGCCTGCGCGGCAACGCCCGCGAGGACGTCGACCTCGACCTCGACGCCACCGCAGATCTCAACCCGGTGCTGCTGCGCGCCCTGCGCGAGGCCGGCGTCGCGGTCGATGCCCGAGCTCTCCTGGCCACCACCGACAGCACCCACGGCTTCGACCCCAACCCGGTGCTGGACGCCTTCCGCGCCCTCGGCCAGCCCCTGCCGGGCTTCCGCATCACCCACGCGCTGGTGGTCGGCAACATCATGGACGCCGCCGGTTCGGTGGGGGAGGACCTCGCCTCCGACCTGGGCGACTGGGCGAGCAGCCCTGTGGTGGCCGCACTCGCCGGCCACGGGCCCGCACGGGACGAGGTGCGGGCCGGAGTCCGGGAGCAGGAGGAGGGCCACCAGGACCAGGACGACACCCTTCGGCGGGACCCGGGCCGGGACGCTCCGGAAGAGGAGGACCCGGATCTGGACGTGCTGGTCCCGGAGGACGAGCTGGTCGCGGCCGTGGACCCGGACCACCGGGAGGCACTCGCCCACGTGCTGGCCGGCAAGCACCTGGCGATCGCGGCGCCCCCCGGCGCGGACACCCTCGACCTGGTGGTGGACCTGGCCGAGGAGCTCAACGCCCGCGGCCGCAGCGTGCTGGTGGTCTCCCAGCGCCGCCGCAACCTCGCCCAGCTCACCGCCAGCGCCGAGCAGCGGGGCATCGACGAGCTGGTCTTCGACCTCTCCCCGGATCCGTCCCTGCAGCGCAACGCCTCCGCCTCCCTTCTGCGCAGCCTGCGGAGGGCAGGTACCTTCGGCCTGGGAGCCGAGGACTCCGCCGCCGAACCGGAGGAGCTCACCCGCACCCGCGAGATCCTCACCGGCCACGTCGAGGCCATGCACCGGATCCAGCAGCCATGGGGTGCCTCCGCCCACGATGCGATCTCCGCGCTCGCGGCACTGACCCGCCAGCGGCCCGCGCCGCGCACCACCGTGCGGCTGCGCTCGGACGTGGCCGCCCAGATGATCGGCCAGGAGCGCGAGAGGTACGCCTCCGCCCTGCGCGAGGCCGCGACCGTGGGCGTGCTCAGCACCGGCCCGGAGACCACCGCCTGGTACGGGGCACCCATCAGCTCCGACACCCAGGCCGAGCGCGCCGCCGCCCTGGTCGACGAACTGCGGGAGGGCATGCTGCCCCAGCTGCACCGCGCCGCCACCGCCACCGGGGAGAGGATCGGACTGCGCCCCGTCGACTCCCTCGACGAGCTGCTGGGGCGCCTGTCGATGCTGGAGCGCGTGCGCGGCGTGCTCACGATCTTCCAGCCGGCCGTGTTCCGCGCCGAGCTCGCCGACCTGGTGGCCGCCACCGGAGACAAGACCTGGCGCGCCGAGAACGGCGTCACCATGGGGTGGGGAGTGCGGCGCCGACTGCGCAAGGAGGGCGAGGCGCTGCAGCGCCCGGCCTCCCTCACCACGGACCTGCACCGCGACCTGATGGACGCGCGCCGGGTGCGCGACTCCTGGCGGCAGGTCGCCCAGGAGGACTCCGTCCTCCCCTCCGTCCCCGAGAACCTCGATCAGGTGCGCTCCACCGCGCAGCACGCCCAGCGGATCCTCGATGAGCTCTCCGTGCTGCTGGACGGCACCGAGGCCGGTCATGCCCTGGCCCGCACCCCCTTCGAGCAGCTCCAGCAGCGCCTGGACGCCCTGGACCGCGACCGCGACGACCTGGAGACCCTGCCGCGCCGCACCGAGCTGCTGCGCCGCCTGGACTTCGATGGGCTCGGTGAGCTGGTGGAGGACCTGCGCACCCGCCGCGTACCGGCCGTCCACGTCACCAGCGAGCTGGACCTGGCGTGGTGGCGCAGTGTGCTGGAGTTCATCGCCGGCGCGGAGCCCACCATCTCCCAGTACGACGGCACCTCCCTCTCCCAGGTCGCCGAACGGTTCCGGCGCCTGGACGCCGAGCACCTGGCCGGCTCCTCCGCCCGCGTCCACGCCGCTGCCGACGAGGTGCGGGTGCGCACCATGAAGGCCTACCCCGACACCTCCCGGGCGGCGATCGCCGAGCTGGCCCGGGCCTCCACCGTCTCCATCCGGGACCTCTCCGCGAAGTACGAGGACATCCTTTTCCGCTCGCGCCCCACCTGGCTGGCCTCCCCGTACCTGGTGCCCCAGGTGATCCCGCGCGGCCGTCACTTCGACGTGGTGATCGTGGCCGACGGTGGGCGCCTGCCCACCGCTGCGGCGCTGCCGTCGATCGTGCGAGCAGCCCAGACCGTGGTGGTCGGTGACCCGCTGGAGTACGGAGGGGACCAGCAGCCCAGCCTGCTGGACGACATGCTGCGGATCGCCACCCACGTGGAGCTGGGGCGGGACGACCGCCCCGCCGCCGAGGGGCTCCGCGCCTTCGCTCAGCGCCGGGCGCTGGTGCGGGAGGTGCAGGCCGTGCCCAGTCCGGTCGCCTCCGAACCGGACCGCCTGGTGCTGGTGGAGAACGGGCGCGGTCCGGTCACCGCCGGCATGGAGTACGTGGAGAGCACCGAGGGTGAGCTGCGCCGGGTCACCGACCTGGTGATCGAGCACGCCCGCAGCCGCCCGGAGCGGTCCCTCGCGGTGCTCACCTTCACCGAGGAGCATGCTCGGCGCCTGATGGAGCGGATCATGCAGACCGTCGCGGTGATCCCGGCACTGCGCGGCTTCTTCGATCCTGCGGCCAAGGAGTTCTTCACCGTGCTGCCGGCCGCCCACGCCTCGAGCATCGTGCGCGATGACGTGATCGTCTCGGTGGGCTTCGGCCGCACCCCGCACGGACGCCTGCTGCACCGCTTCGGCCCGCTGTCGGAGGCCGGGGGCCGCAAGGCACTGGGCACCGTCATCACCCGAGCGCGGGGTCGCACCACCGTGGTCTCCTCGATCGATGTGCAGGACCTGGACCCCTCGCGTCTGCGCTCCGACGGCGCCCGGGATCTGCGCGCCATGCTCTGGGTGCTGCGCGGCGGGGCCGATGTCGAGGTGGTGCCGCAGGTGGCGGCCCTGACCGGAAGCGATCAGGTGACCCCGGCGCAGCCCGCACCCACACCCGACCCGACTCCCGACCCCGACGCCGCGGCCGAGCCGGCGCCGGAGGCCGCGCACAGCAGCCCCGACGAGGCGGAGACGTCGATGCCCGCGGAGGCCCCTGGTGGCGGCCGTGCCGAGGGGGCGGAGATGTCCGACGAGGACTTCGACGCCGCCCTCGAGGCCGCCCTGGCCCGCAAGTCCACCGGCGACACCGCAGCGAATGATGCCACCGCCGAGGATGAGTCGGGCCCCGGGACGCAGGCGGCAGTCGACAGCTCGTCCGAGGCCGCGGCCCACGCCGAGGCAGAGGGCACGGCGGAGCAGCCAGCAGACGACGCCGTACAGGCGCCAGTCGACAGCGCCGCGCAGGAGCCCGTCGACGGCCCCGCGCGGGAGCCCGTCGACGGCCCCGCCGGGGAGCTGGAGACCGATGCCCTGGTGCGGGACCTCGCCGATCGCCTCTGGCGGCTGGGACTCGTGGTGGAGAGCGACTTCGGCTCCACCTCGGACCGCATCGAACTGGCCCTGGGCCACCCCGAGCTGCCCGGTCGCCTGCTGCTGGCCGTGGACACCGACGGCTCCCGCTACGTGGGCACCGCCAGTCAGCGCGAGCGCGACCGCCTGCGCGCCGAGCGACTGGAGGAGGCAGGCTGGGCCACCGAACGGGTGTGGTCCTGGGCGCTGTTCATCGACCCCGACGGGGAGGCCGAGCGGATCCGCCGCGCCGTGGAGCGGGCCCTGCGCCTGGTGCAGACCGACGAGCAGGCCGATGCCCTCACCGGTGTGGGCACCGTGCGCCACCGCCTCCCGCGGCCGCAGATCCCCGCCGGGCACCCGCTCTCGTTCTACTCCAGTGAGGACTTCGACGCGGTGGTGGAGTACATCTGCTCCGACGGCCGTGCCCGCCTCGAGGAGCACCTGGCCACGGAGGTGCGCAGCTTCCTGGGCTTCGAGCAGCGCTCCGTGCTGCTGGACGTGTCCGTCTCCAGCGCGATCCGCCGCTATCAGGAGCGGCAATGAGCACCGAGCGCCCCGGGGGAGGGGAGCACCGGCCTCGGCGCGGGCCGGTGGTGATCTCCTCCCTCACCGGCAAGCCGATGGAGTGGGATCCCGATGCGGGCACGACGCGTGACCCGGGCGCATCGGCCGGCGCGGGTTCCCCCCGCGCCACCGGCAGCGCTTCGGGCCGGCGGCGCCCGATCCTCCCGGACCGTCTGGACGAGGACCAGCCGGAGCCGGGCGCCGATGAGTCCAACGACGCCCGCATCGCGGGTGATGTGCCTCCCCACTGGGGCCGCGGCCGCTGACCCCCGGCCACCCGAGACGTACGCTGGAGCGATGACCGAGAGCGCGGCCACCACGACCACGACGTCCCCCTCCCCGCAGGAGACCGTCCGCGGGCCACGCCACCGCAACGTCCTCGGCAATGCCGCTCGCGGCGCGCTGATCGGCCTGGTGGAGACCATCCCCGGTGTCAGTGGGGGCACCGTAGCCCTGGTCACCGGGATCTACGACGAGCTGATCGATTCCGGCCACCACCTCACCTCCGCGGTGCGGCGCCTGGTCACCGGGCCTGACCGCCGCCAGGGTGTCCTCAACGAGCTCCGGGCGGTGCCCTGGGTGCTGGTGGTGCCGCTGATGATCGGCATGGCGCTGGCCGTGCTGCTGGTTGCCGGTCCCATGGCCCACCTGGTGGAGACCAGTCCCCAGCTGATGCGGGCCCTGTTCTTCGGCCTGGTGCTGGGCAGTGTGCTGGTGCCGATCAAGCTCTCCGGCGGCGCCTGGCGCGCGCCCGAGCTGGCACTGTTCGCCGCCGGTGCCCTCGGAGCGTTCGTGGCCACCTCCCTGCCCGGGGCGGCCCTCGAGCCGAGCCCGTGGGTGATCGCCCCTGCCGCCGCGATCGCCGTGTGTGCCCTGGTGCTGCCGGGCCTGTCCGGCTCGTTCATCCTGCTCACCCTGGGTCTCTACCAGCCCACGCTGCGCGCGGTCGATGCGCTGGACATCGGCTACATCGCCTGGTTCGGGCTGTGGGCGCTGGTGGGCCTGGTGGTGATCGTGCGGATCATGCGCGTGCTGCTGGTGCGGCACCACCGCGGCACCATGGTGGTGCTGGCCGGTCTGATGATCGGAGCCCTGCGCACCCTGTGGCCCTGGCAGGACGCCGGCGGAGGCCTGCTGGCACCGGAGGCGAACTGGCCGCTGCTGATCGCCACGGCGATCGGCGGAGTGGTCCTGGTGCAGCTGCTGGTGCTGATCGAAGGGCGCACCATCGACCGCGATCGGGACACGGGCGGCGGTGGCGACCCCTCCGCGATCGCACCCGCTGGATCCTGAACCCCTCCGCCGGCTCCGGTTCCTCGGGCTCCGTGCGCGGTGCTGCTACCGAGACCGGCCACTACCCTGGGATCCATGACGGACAGCACCACGCCCCGGACCACGGCCCACCCCGATGCAGCCACCGCCGATGCAGCAGCTGGGGACGCAGCAGCCCCGGTTGCGTCATCCCGTGCTGACGGTGCCGAATCCGAGGCCCCCGGTCACGACCTCGCGGATCTCACCATCGTGGTGATCGGGGCGGGCAACATGGGCGGCCCCGTGGTGCAGGCGTTCCTCGCCTCCGGGGCCGATGCCGGCATGGTGCTGATTTCCAACTCCACCCCGGACAGCAGTGCCCGCGCCGCCCAGGAGCTCGGCGCGACCGCTGTCGAGGACCGCGCCTCCGCGCTGCGTGAGGCCGACGTGGTGGTCCTCGGCGTCAAGCCGTACCAGATCGTGGAGCTCACCTCGGAGATCGCCGAACTGATCCGCGAGGACGCCATCGTGATCTCCCTGGCCGCTGGGATCACCCTGCAGGCCATCGAGGACGTGCTGCCGGCGGGCCACCCCGTCGTGCGGGCGATGCCCAACACCCCCATCTCCGTGGGGGAGGGTGCCGTTGGGCTGATGCGCGGTAGCGCCGTCACCGAGTCGCAGCACGCGCTGGTGCGTGCCCTGTTCGCGCAGGCCGGGGTGGTCGAGGACATCACCGAGGAGCAGGTCCACGCCTTCATCGGCGCCGCGGGCTCGCTCTCGGCTTTCACCTTCTCCCTGATCGAGGCGATGACCGACGAGGCCGTGCGGCTGGGACTGAAGCGCGATCTGGCCGACCGCCTGGTGCAGCAGACCGTGCGTGGCGCTGCCACCATGCTGATGCGGACAGGTCAGCACCCCGCGGTCGCCAAGAACGGGGTGTCCAGCCCCGGGGGCACCACGGCCGAGGGCCTGGCGGTGATGGAGCGCCAGGGCGTGCGCCCCGGCATCGCCGCGGCCATGCAGGCCGCCGCCGAGCGCTCACGCGAGCTCACCGGGGAGTGAGGTTCACGGACGGGTGGAGAACCGCTCGATCAGGTCGGTGTGCCCCGAGACGATCAGCAGGTCGTGCTGGGTCACGATGGTCTCCGGCGTGGCGTAGGTGAAGTCCCGGCCCGGGGACTTCACACCCACGACGGTCACGCCGTAGGTGGCGCGGATGTCCGACTGCGCCAGCGTGTAGCCCTGGGTCTCACGCGGGGGCCGCATCTTCACGATCGCGAAGCCGTCGTCGAACTCGATGAAGTCCAGCAGACGGCCGTTGACCAGGTGGGCCACGCGACGGCCGGCGTCGGCCTCCGGGAACACCACGTGATGGGCGCCGATCCGCTCCAGGATCTTGCCGTGCGAGGAGGAGATCGCCTTCGCCCAGATCACCGGCTTGCCCAGGTCCACCAGGTTCGCGGTGATCAGCACGCTGGCCTCCAGGGAGGTGCCCACGCCCACCACCGCCACGGAGAACTCCGCGGCACCGATCTGTGCCAGGGACTCCATCTGGGTGGCGTCGGCTTGCACCACGTGGGTGAGGCGGCCGGAGTACTCCTGCACCAGGTCGTCACGGGTGTCCACGGCGAGCACGTCGGTGCCCAGCTCCTCGAGGGTCAGGGCGATCGAGGCGCCGAACCGACCCAGGCCGATCACCAGCACTCCGCTGTCGTCGCGTTCTCTGCGAGGCACGTCTCCTCCTTCGTCGGCCGCCACAGTCTAGGTCCGTGCCGGACTCCTGCGTGATCAGCCCACCACCGGGCGCTCGTGCGGCAGGCGCACCATCCGCGAGCGCTGCCGCAGTGCCAGCGCCGCCCCCAGGGTCATCGGGCCCAGGCGTCCCACGTACATGCACACGATGATCACGTACTTCGCCGGGCCGGAGAGATCCGGGGTGATGCCGGTGCTCAGGCCCACGGTGCCGAAGGCGGAGAGCGCCTCGAACAGGGTCTGGTCCAGGGTGAAGGGGGTGATGCGCAGCAGCACGAAGGTGGCCGCGAACACCACCGCCGCGCTCATCACCAGCACGCCGATCGCCTGCCGGATCGTCTCCTGCGGGATGCGCCGGCCGAAGGCCTCCACATCGGGGTTGCCACGGATCTCCGCCCAGATCGACAGCACCAGCAGCGCGAAGGTGGTCACCTTGATGCCGCCGCCGGTGGAGCCCGAACCGCCGCCGATGAACATCAGCAGGTCGATGAACAGGCGCGACTCACCGGTCATCTGGCCGATGTCCAGGGTGGCGAAGCCCCCGGAGCGCGGCATCACCGAGGCGAAGGCCGCCGCCAGCAGCTTGGTGCCCACCGAGTGCCCACCCAGGGTGGCCGGATTGGACCACTCCATCAGCAGCAGCCCCAGCCAGCCGGCCACCAGCAGGATCCCCGAGGTCGCGAGGGTGAGCTTGGAGTGCAGGGACCAGCGGCGGGGCGTGCGCCAGGCCCGGGCCACCGCCAGGATCACCGGGAAGCCCAGCGATCCCACCGCGACCGCGAGGCCCACCGGCACGGTGAAGAACGGATCGGCCAGGTACTGCGCGGTGCCGGCCGCCTCGGTGACGAACCCCGCGTTGTTGAACGCGCTGATCGCGTAGAACAGCCCCAGGAACAGCGACTCGCCCAGGCCGTGCTCGGTGACGATCATGTACGGCGTCAGCGCCACGAAGGTGGCCGCCTCGAAGGCGGTCGAGGTGATCACGATGGTGCGCAGCACCCCGCCCACCTCGGCCAACTGCTCGGCGCGGGTCTCCCGCGCCGCGATCAGGCGCTGCGCGAGCCCCATCGACCGCAGCACCGACAGTCCCAGCAGGGAGGCCAAGGTGAGCACGCCCAGCCCGCCCACCTTCATCGCGATCATGATGACCACCAGCCCGAAGGTGGACCAGTGGGTGCCGGTGTCCACGGTCACCAGGCCCGTCACGCAGATCGCGGAGACAGCGGTGAACAGGGCGTCCACGAAGGGGGTGCGCTGCCCGTCGGCCGCGGAGATCGGCAGTGACAGCAGCGCGGTGAACACGCCGATCATGGCGGTGAACACGATCAGCAGCAGGCGCGCGGGGGAGGAGCGTCCCAGCTCCTCGAAGAACTCGCTGATCGCGCGCCGCCAGCGGGCATTGCGCGACATGGGAGGCAGATGGCTCGGGGCGTCCGTCTCGCGAACGGCCATGGCACCTCCTGCTGGTCTTCGGGGTCCGCGCAGCTGCGCGCCCTCGTCGCGGCGCAGTCTACGTCCGCATCCGGCCTGCGCTGGGTACGCTTCAGGGCATGCTCGCAGACGACGCGCCGCCCACCACCACCGCGGATTCCTGCGCGGTGGTGTGGGACGAGGGGTTCTGCCGCTACGACTTCGGTCCCTACCACCCCATGTCCCCGGTGCGCCTGACCCTCACCCTCGACCTGGCGCGGGCGGCTGGACTGCTGGATCGTCCCGGCGTCGAGGTGATCGAGGCGCCGGTGGCGAGCGAAGAGCAGCTGGCCACCGTGCACGAGCGCCCCTACATCGAAGCGGTGCGGCGCGCCTCCGCCCCGCTGCTGCTGGAGGCGCACGATGAGCTGATCGGCGTGGGCATCGGCGGGGACGACGTCCCTGCCTTCCCCGGCATGCACGAGGCCTCGGCCCGGATCGTCGGCGGCTCGATCGCGGCGATCGACGCGATCCGCTCGGGCCGCGTCGCCCGCGCGGTCAACGTGGCCGGCGGCATGCATCACGCCCGGCCTGGCCGGGCCTCCGGGTTCTGCGTGTACAACGACGCAGCGATCGCCATCCGCCACGCCATCGACGAGGGCGAGCCGCGAGTGCTGTACGTCGACGTGGACGTCCACCACGGCGACGGCGTGGAACGGGCCCTGTGGGACGAGCCCCGGGCCGTCACCGTCTCCATCCACGAGAGCGGGGAGCACCTGTTCCCCGGCACCGGCTTCGTGCAGGACACCGGTGGTGCGGGCGCGCTGGGCTCCGCGATCAACGTCCCTCTGCCGCCGCGCACCGATGCCGACGGCTGGGTGCGGGCGATCCGCGCCACGGTGCCTGCGCTGGCCCGAGCGATCCGCCCCACCCTGCTGGTCACCCAGCACGGAGCGGACACCCATCGGGTGGACCCCCTGGCCGACTTCACCGTCTCCCTGGAGGCGCAGCGCGCGGTGATGGTGCTGATGCGCGAGATCGCCGACGAGGTGTGCGAGGGCCGCTGGCTGGCCCTGGGCGGCGGCGGGTACGCGGTGGTGGACGTGGTGCCGCGCTCCTGGGCGCACCTGATCGCGGTGGCCACCGGTGACCCGGTGGACCCCGATCAGCCCCTGCCGCAGGCCTACCTGGACGCGGAGGCCCGCGCGCGACTCGAGCACGGGCTCACCCCGGAGCCGGCGATCCGCACCTTCGGGGACGGCAGGCCGCTGGCCGTGCGCGACTGGGAATCCGGCTTCGATCCGGAGGATCCTCTGGACCGAGCGGTCCAGGCCGCCCGCCGGGCCGCCTTCCCCGAATGGGGCCTGGACCCGTTCCACGACTGACGACCACGGCGGATTGGTGCCCGGCCCTCGCCGAGCATCCGTCGCGGGAGGGACACCTGCCACAATGAGCCCGTCACATCACTGTCCCGACGGGGGAACCATGAACGACCGGGGATCCATCACCACGGAGCAGCCCACCGCGCTCGGCACCTTCGCCGAGGACCTGCGCTCCCTGGAGCTTCCGCTGCCCATCGAGGGAGCGGAGCAGGCCCGCCGGGAGGTCTCCGGGGCCCTGTCCCAGCTCGCCGACCACGTCGCTCCGCGCCTGGCCTCCCTGGACGCCCCGTTGCTGGTGGTGGTGGGCGGCTCCACCGGCGCCGGCAAGTCCACCCTGGTCAACGCCCTGGTGGGGCATCCGGTCAGCCGCACCGGCGCCATCCGCCCCACCACCCGGCGGCCCGTGCTGCTGCACCATCCCGAGGACTCCGCCTGGTTCGCCGGCTCGCGGATCCTGCCCGGCCTGGCGCGGGTGCGCGGGGACGGCCAGCCCGTCGCAGCGCAGGAGGCCCTTCCCCCCGCCGGCGGCGATGCCGGGACGGCCGGTGCCGGGGACGAGGCCGCCGCCACCAGCCTCGAGCTGCGCGCCGAGCCCTCCATCCCCCGGGGCCTGGCGATCTTGGATGCCCCCGACATCGACTCCGTCTCCACCGGGAACCGGGAGCTGGCCCGCCAGCTGCTGCGCGCCGCCGACCTGTGGCTGTTCGTCACCACCGCCAACCGCTACGCGGACGCTGTGCCCTGGGAGGTGCTGCGCACCGCCGCCGAGCGGGACGTCACCGTCGCCGTGGTGATGAACCGCATCCCGGACAGGCCCGGCGTCGCCGAGGAGCTGGGCCCGGACCTGCGCGCCATGCTGGATCGCGAGGGCATCGAGGTGGCACGCCTGTTCCTGGTGGCCGAGAGCGAGGTCGACGAGCGCGGCATGCTGCCCGCTGCTGCCGTCGGCGAGCTCACCGGGCACCTGAGGGACCTCGCCGCCGATGCGGAGGGCCGCGGAGCGATCGCCCGCCGCACCCTCGCCGGGGCCGTGGGCCGCCTGGCCGGCTCCGCCCGCGAGATCGCCGACCACGCCCGCGTGCAGGAGTCCGAGCGGGACCGCCTGCACGCCGAGGTGGTGGCCGCCTTCGCCGATGCGCGCGACCGCATCGAGCAGTCCATCGGGGACGGCTCCCTGCTCCGCGGCGAGGTGCTGGCCCGCTGGCAGGACGTGGTGGGCACCGGCGAGTTCTTCCGCGGGGTGGAGAGCTTCGTGGGGCGCATGCGTGATCGCATCGGCGAGATGCTCAGCGGCCGCCCCGCCCCCTCGGTCGCCGCGGAGCAGGCCCTGGGCACGAGCCTCGTGCACGTGGTCATCGACGAGACCGCACGCGGTGCCGAGCGCGCCGAGCAGTCCTGGCGCAGCAGCCCCGCCGGGCGCTACCTCGCCGAGGGCCAGGACCTCTCCCGCATCCCCGACGGGTACGGGGAGGAGGTCGCCGCTGCCGTGCGCGCCTGGCAGGGCGACGTGCTGGAGCTGGTGCGCCAGGAAGGCGCGGACCGTCGCACCAAGGCCCGACTGATGTCCCTCGGTGTCAACGTGGTCGGGGTGGCGCTGATGATCGCCGTGTTCGCCTCCACCGCCTTCATCCCCACCGGCCTGGAGGTCGGCGTGGGGGCCGGCACCGCCGTGGTCGGCCAGAAGCTGCTGGAGACCATCTTCGGCGATGAGGCCGTGCGCCGCATGGCGCGCATCGCCCGCGAACGCCTCACCACCCGCCTGGACTCCCTGGTCGCCGGGCGGTCCGCGCCCTTCGAGGACCGCCTGGCGCAGCTGAGCGGCATCGGCGGGGCAGAAGCGCTGGATGCCGATGCTGACGCCCTCGAGGCCCTGGCCGCCGACATCCGCGAGGACCGCGGCGCACGCCCCGAACAGGGCACGGCATCTGCCGACTGGGAGGGTCCCCGATGAGCCCCCGTCGGCGACGCGGGGATCAGACCGTCCCTCTGGTGCAGCGCCTGGACGCCCTGGACCGCGCCGTCGAGGTGCTCGAGGACGTCGCCCCCACCGGGGAGGTCCAGGCCGCCCGCGAGATCATCGACCGCATCGACCGGCGCCGCGCACTTTCCGCCGAGCACACCGTGATCGGCCTGTTCGGCGCCACCGGCTCCGGGAAGTCCTCCCTGGTCAACGCGCTGGTCGGAACCGAGGTGTCCAAGGCCGCGGTGCGCCGCCCCACCACCTCCCGCCCAGTCGCCGCGGTGCTGGGCGAGGTGGGCTCGGACGAGCTGCTGGACTGGCTGGGTGTGCCGGACCGCCACCACCTCGACGGCAGCGGCACGGCCCTGGAGAAGGCCGGCCAGGAGCCCGCCCGCAAGCGACGGCTGCGGGCGGCCGATCCCGAGGTGCCGCCCGGCCTGGTGCTGCTGGACCTGCCGGACCTCGACTCCGTGCAGGTGGACAACCGCGCCGTCGCCGCGCGCATGACCGGCCTGGTCGACGTGATCGTGTGGGTCACCGACCCTCAGAAGTACGCCGATGCGGTGCTGCACCGCGAGTTCGTCCAGCCCTTCGCGAGCCATGACGCCGTCACCGTGTTCGTGCTCAACCAGATCGACCGGGTGCGGCCCGGTGAGCGCGAGGCCGTGGTGGCCTCCCTGGAAGGCATCGCCCGGGCCGATGGCCTCACCTCCGCGCCCGTGCTTGCCGCCTCCGCCACCACCGGTGAGGGCCTGGAGGAGCTGCGCACCCACCTGCTGGACATCGCCCGCACCCGCGATGCAGCGGCCTCGCGGCAGCGCGCCGATGTCGCTTCCGCCGCCGAGCGCCTGCGGGAGGCCGCCGATCCCGCCGGCCTGCGCGAGCGCGTGGACGACGGCACCGTGGACACCCTGACGGAGGACCTGGCCGCCGCGGCGCGTGTGGAGCCGGTCGCCAAGGCCGTGGGCGCGTCCTACCGCTACCGCGCCTCCGGCCGCGTGGGATGGCCGCCGCTGCGCTGGCTGCGGCGCTTCCGCGCGGATCCGCTGCGGCGGTTGAACATTGGTCAGGAGCGCGACGAGGAGGGGCTGGAGCGCACCTCCCTGCCCGAGCCCGATGCCGGGACCCGCGCCCGCGCCTCCGGTGGGGTGCGCGCCTTCGCCGATGCCGCCTCCGAGGGCGGCACCGATCCGTGGCGATCGGCGGTGCGCCGTGCCGCCCGGTCCCACGAGGAGGCCCTGCCCGACGCTCTGGACCAGGCCGTCGCCGAGGCCGATCTGCGGGGCCGGGCCACGTCCTGGTGGTGGCCGGTGTTCGACGTGCTGCAGTGGCTGGCCCTGCTCACCTGGGTGGTGGGGCTGGGCTGGCTGGCCCTCAACGCCGCCTTGGTGTTCTTCGGGATCCCCCCGCTGCCGCTGCCGATGATCGAGGAGCTGTGGATCCCGATCCCGCTGCCCACCGCCCTGATCGTGCTGGGCGTGGCCGCAGGCATCCTGCTGGGCATCGCCGGGGCGGCGCTCGCGGCGATGACCGGTGCCTGGCACCGGCGGCGTGCCCGGCGGGTGCTGACCGTGCGGGTGCGCGACGTGGCCGATGACCTGGTGGTGGATCCGGTGCAGGAGCAGCTGGACCTTGCGGCCTCCGCTGCGAGCGATCTCGCACTGGCGGCCGGGGAGTCCCGTTGAGTCGGGTGTAGAATGATGCGTCGACCGTGGCGCGCCTCCGTGCCCTCGCCCGTGCAGCAGCGCTGAGGCGGGAGCGAGCGGGGCGCGCACTCCCGAACAGCTGGACCACCCGCAGGCTCATGCCTGCAGAACTGAGGCACCTATGGGTTCTGTCATCAAGAAGCGCCGCAAGCGCATGGCCAAGAAGAAGCACCGCAAGCTGCTTCGCAAGACTCGTCACCAGCGCCGCAACAAGAAGTGAGCGCAGCGTGAGAACCGCGGGGGGGCGCCCCCCCGCCCCGGGGGGGGGGGGCCCGCCCCGCCGCCAGCCTGCGGTACCGCTCCCTGGACGACATCGTCGCT
>NZ_JALXKT010000007.1:0-77986 GCF_025144775.1 Brachybacterium sp. p3-SID957
GCGTGGATTCACTGACGGGCCGGGGTCCGGTGTCTTGGCGGGTGTGCTGTGGGTTCGCGGGAGCTTGGGCTGGTAGTCCCGGGCGGGGTCGATACGGTGTTCGGCGATGATCTCGCCGGTGGTGGCATCGGAGGTGACGGCGTGGTCGTCGTGGACCAGGATCAGGACGTGGCGGCCGGCGTGAGCGCGGCCGTAGCCGAGGTGGCGCAGCTGGCCTGCGAAGCGCAGTGAGACTTTCCCGTTCTTGTCGATGCGGTCAACGCGGGGGCGCCATTCCGGTTCGGTCAGGGCGCTGCCGGGGGTGGCCTTGGGCAGGGCGGTGTAGGCCTGCGCGGGGGTGCGGCGGCCGGTGGCCCGGTGCGGGCGTTCGGTGTTGTACCAGGTCTGGAACTGGTACAGCAGGGTCTGGAGGTCCTGGATGCTGCCGGGGCGGGGTCGGGAGGTGAGCCAGCGTTTGAGGGTCTGGTGGAACCGTTCGATCTTCCCCTGGGCCTGGGGGTGGCCGGGCCGTCCGTTCTTCGGGACTGATGCACGATCAGTCTCCCAGACCGTTCGACCGCGCCTTCGAGCGCATCGAAGAGCACTACTGAAGGGCGAGTCGTCGGGGATCAGGGGATGTCTATGTAGATGCCCTGGGTGTACCCGTCTTCGAACTTGGCCCGGTCGAAGTCGATGGTTGAGCTAATCTCGATCAGCTCGCGTTCGGGGTCATCGCTAATGAAGGTCGCGGTGTAGTTGCTGGTCACCGGCACCTCCAGAAACTTGACGAAGATGGTGCACTCTCCGCCCAGGATCGGACCTTCGGCGCTGACTTCCTGGGTGGCGAGCACCTCGCCGTTCTCATCGGTGAGGCGAATGCGGGGTTCTGGAGCCCGGTCCATGATTCCCTCATGAGTGGCGCTGCGGGGCTTGCACAGCAGTTCCTCTTGCATGAAAACTCCCAGGGGCTCCTGTTCACGGATGAACACGGTCAGATCCGTGCGCTCCTGAGTCTCCTCCTGCACGGACTCCACAGCGGTGGTACTCGTGGCTGGGGTCGTTTCGGTGGCGAGAGAGGGGGCATCATCTCCGCCGGAGGTGTTCTGAACTGGCTCATGTGGCCCACAGGCAGCGAGCCCCGCGATCAGAATGGCACCCACTAGAAGCGTTCCCTGGAGCCGCAGAGAGCGATCTGCGATGCTGCTGTTCATGGTGAATCCAACTCCTGGCTGCTGGCGTTAGTTCTTGGCGTAGCCGACCTCAGCTGAGCCTCGGCGGTAGTAGTCGATCGTTTCCACAGTATCGCTTGCCGGCATGCCTGCAGCCGTCACACCCATGCTGATCAGCGCGGATCTGATGAAATCAGATTGGAATATCAGGTGTCGCGTCGATCCCGCACATGGGGTGGTTGGTAGTACCTACTGAGGTAGAAGACGGTGGACGTGGCGAGCATGAGAAAGATCGCTGCATTGCGCTGACTGTACTGATGCGGCCCAATATCATGAAGTGAAGCGTGCCTATTGGGCAGGATCTTGTCGGCTGCCTTACGTTTATCTTGAGGATCGTACTTCCTGTGGATGGCCGCTACGGGGGCCAACGCGATGTACCCTCGAGCGTCGAGGCGATCCAGCAATCTCCGCCTGAAGTCCTCTGGTGAGCGCAGCTTTGTTTCTGTTAGGTGCTTTCGATCATCGGCGATTCCGGCTCTGTGCAAACTGTTATTGGCGTGGGTGGGAATCATTCCCCAGATCGATGAGTCAAGCACTACCGCGGAAAGTGCCTGCGAAGCTTGCGGTGAAATATCAAGCAGACTAGCTGCCTCGTCCAGTGCTTCAGCCGCGTAGTGGTAGCGCTGGTCGCTGACGTCCCGGAGTAGGACCTGGCAGTCCTCCGAGATGGAGTCGATCCTTCTGCCGATGATGGTTCGTCGTTCCTGCATGCTTCCAGCTTCCATCAGCAGTTCGACGGTGCTGGCGCGCGGCACCCAGGCGAGGGGGATCCCCTCCAGCAGCACCGTCAGCACATCGTCGTCTTCTGCCTCCGCGATCCCTGCAATGCGCATGTTCGGCGGAATCTTTGCAGGCTGCGACAGGAAGGTCTGCAGTAGTGTCTTGAGCTGACCGGTCGGCCAAAGACTCTTGATGACGTCTTCGAGTCCTAGCGACATCTTGGGTAGGATGCTGTGTGCCCCGAGGTCTATGGGGGATACTATATTGGCCAAATCGAGGCCCCGTATCAGCTGGGATACTTCTGAGTTGACATCGAATCCGGCTATGCTTCGCTGAATATCTGCGATCCCAGAGTGCCCCATGAGTGTCGACATTTTCCACATGTCCGTGATGCTCGATTGATCAAATATTCGGGTCATCTGTGGTTTTATGATGTCGCTGATATTTGCAGGGGGGATGGAGGGGATATGGGTGGGCAGTGCCGCGGGAGCTCCGCTACGCCCAGCGACTTCGCGGAACGCGGCGGCCAGGGTTGCCGCACTTGCCCCCATGGTCTGGCCAGGCTCATCCACCTCCCCGGTGTCTTGGTGGCCCGCAACGTTCTCGGGAGCTTCTTCTTCCTCGTGATGCTCCGACGGCTCCCCAGAACCAGCTGACTTCTTCTTCGTCATCTCATACAACCTTCTTGGTCTCCATCGACGGCGCCTGTCGAGAGTTGTTGCGACGCCTATCAGGTGCCAACGACCGCTTCACTGACGCGCGCCAGTGACTGGATCAGAGCGGCCCCGCCGGCTGTTCCGGCGCTTGATGCAGCTGCCGTCATAGCTTTGGCCAGTATCGTGCCGATCAGTCCCGGGTCGGTACCGTCTCGCACAGCCTGGTCGAGTTGGTCGACTTCAGCCCCCACCTGGTCGCGGACGTTCGCATCGACATTCGCGTCCTCCAGAACTCGGCGGACATCTTCAACTCTCGCCTGGATCTGGGTCATTCGCTCATCGGTCATGGTGACGTGCTGGACGTTGTGCTCACCGGCCTGGACCACACCGTGATCGTTGGTGAAGTTCGTGGCCAGGATGCCGATGTGCTGGTTGGTCGTCGCGGGATTCGACAGCCTGTGCATGGAGGGGAAGATCCGCCCGTTCGACCGGAGGGTCTGGCGCCCCTTGGACTCGATCCACACCCCATCGAACCGGTCCGCGTTCGAGCCCTCGTGGCCGATGTAGCCGCTATTCGCAAGGGCCTCCAAAACCTCCAGCCGTGTGTCGTAGTCGATCGCGGGCCGCCCTTGCTCATGGAGGTCCCACGTCTCCCACTGCTCGCGCGACGCACTCTCCCCGGCTTCGAGGAGTCCTCTCAGGAGCTTCTCTGCGACCTTCTCGAACCAGAGCGGCCCGGATTCAAGGGACTCACGAAATCCCTGTGCGGCCCGGGCCCCAACCAGGGTCAACTTCCAGCCGCCAGCGGCCGAGATCGGGCCCTTTATGAGGCTCAGTTCACGGAGCTGGCTCAGCAGCTCTTGGACATCGCCCTGGTCCAGTTCGGTCAGTTCGGCCACGTCGCGATTGGCGACAACCTGCTTTCGATCGCCTCCGGTCACCTCGAGGAATGCAAGCAGGACGTCACCCTGCTCGGACCCATCCAGTTGATCGTGTATTGCTCGCAGGTCCATCTCTACCTCCAACTAGGTGCTAGTGGTACGAGTCTCCACGGAAGGGGTGACAAACGGAGCTGCGCTCACGCCGAGCCGCCGCCGCCCTCGAGCCGCCTGATGATGTTGACCAGCAGGATCGCGGCGTCAGCAGCGATCCCTGCTTCACTTCGGTCCGGTGACGGCGAGTGTTTGATGCTGTGTGCGAGCCCGCTGGCGCCGTTGAGGAGCGAGCGCAGGTCCTTGTTGTCCCGTCCGCCGAGCCGTTCTGTTGCGTACCGTCCGATGCGGATCTTCGTCTTCTCCACCACGGGCGTGTCTTCGCCGGCTGGTGTGTGCTTCTCGTCGTCATAGACGATCGCGCTGAGCGCCTCGAGGACGGCCACGCTGCGGTTCCCCACGTCCCTATAGTCCGCAGAGTTCTGTGCTGATCGGAATCGCTCTCTCAGGGCAAGGACCTCGTCGTCTACGCGCTCCCAATCGGTGCTGCCTCGGGGTGAGACGGGCTCAGCAAGTTCCTGGAGAAAGGCGCGGTCCTGGAGGTCATGCAGCTGGTCGATGATCGGCCCGAACACTTTCTCAAGCATGTCTCGACGGGCCTGGTAGTTGCCATGACCTCCCTCGCGAATCCAGTGAGTCCGGAAAGAGGCGAAGTCGCGCCATCCAGGATCGAACGTGATCCCGTGTCTAGCCAGGGAGCGCTTCACAGCCTGGTTGAGCGTTCTTGACTCCTCGTCGCTCACGCTTTCGCCCCCACCAGTGCCGAAGGCCTCGAACTGTTCCTTCACGAGGTAGGTGAGTGAGAGCACCGATTCCACGTCGTCGTCGCCTGGCACGCGTGCCTTGCCGAACGCCTCGATCTTCTCCACGTCAAGGTCTGGGAGCCGGTAGCCGCTCGGGCCGCCCTCAGAATCCGTCGAACCCATGAACGCCGTCGTCTTCATAGGCCTGATTCTCCCGCGGGGCACTGACGATCAGGCGGAGGGGCTAGTCACCGCTACGTGCCTACCTCAGCTCCGGGCAGGGCGCCGGGAGCGCGCTAGCCAATGAGTCGTCCGCAACAGGCCACGGTCCCTCTTGTTTCCGCAGGTGAGAAGCTGCATGGGTGAGAACCACAGCCGATCCCTGGGAAATCTGTCGAAGCGCTACAGGAAACCCGGTGCAAGGACGCCCCAACACTGCAGGTAGAAGGGTTTTCCAAACCCCCCACCGCGAGAAGACCCCCTTCATCAGCAGAAATGCCGGTGGAGGGGGTTTTTCGTGCCTCGGTGGTGTGGCGGTGAGTGGCGCAGAGCGAGGATGGGTCCTGCGTGGTCGGGACCGACGGGCTGCGCTAGCCGCACGTGTGGTGAGACGCTGGGGGAGCCTCCAGCGCCGCCGTGAAGGGATGACCCTGTGACAACCCCAGCCCCTGAGAGCTTCATCGAGAACTCCCTGCTGCAGGGGGACAACTTCCGCATCACTCCGATCACGCCGCGCCTGGTGCGGCTGGAGTGGTCGCCCTCGGGCACCTTCGAGGACCGCCCCTCCGTGTTCGCCACCAACCGCGAGCTGCGGGACGAGTCCGCGCGCGTGAGCGAGACGGCCACCGGGGTGCGCGTGGAGACCGACCACTACGTGCTGGACTACGACCGCGGCGAGTTCTCCGCCAACGGTCTGTCCCTGTCGGTGCTGGGCGGCGTCTCCAACTACCACTCGATCTGGCGGTACCAGCAGGACCTCTCCCTACCGGCCCACCGCACGGCCCGCCGCGAGGGCCGCACCACCCGGCCCCTGGACGGCAACCTGGGCGGCGCCACCCGCACCCTGGACGAGGCCGACGGCGCCGTTGACCTCGATCCCGGGGTGAACAGCACCTACGGCTACGCCGACATCGACGACTCGGGCTCGATGGTGTTCGGACCCGACGGTGAACTGCAGGCACGGGGTGCCGAGCCGGGCTCCGTTGACCTGTACGTGTTCGCCGCGGGCCGCGACCACGTGGCTGCCGTGAGGGATCTGTTCGCGCTCTCGGGCCCGCAGCCGCTACTCCCGCGCTGGGCGCTGGGCAACTGGTGGTCCCGCTACCACCGCTACACCGAGGAGTCCTACCTGGAGCTGATGGACCGCTTCGAGGACGAGGGCGTTCCGCTGTCCGTCGCTGTGATCGACATGGACTGGCACCTGACCGACGTCGACCCTGTCTACGGCTCCGGCTGGACCGGGTACACCTGGGACCCGGAGCTGTTCCCGGATCCCGCGCGCTTCCAGCAGGCCCTGCACGATCGGGGCCTCCGGGTCACCCTCAACGACCATCCCGCTGACGGGGTGCGCGCCTTCGAGGAGCTGTACGAGAAGGTCGCCGAGGCCATGGGGCGCAAGGCCGACGGTGCGGCCGTGGAGTTCGACCCCACCGACCCCGGGTTCCTCCGCGCTTACCTCGAGGTGCTGCACCGGGGCCTGGAGGAACTGGGCACCGACTTCTGGTGGCTGGACTGGCAGTCGGGCCCCTATTCGAAGGTCCCCGGCATGGATCCGCTGTGGGTGCTCAACCATGTCCAGTACGAGGACACCCGCAAGCAGAACGGCGACGGGCTGCTGCTGTCGCGCTACGCGGGACCGGGCAGTCACCGCTACCCCGTCGGCTTCTCCGGTGATGCCGTGATCAGCTGGAAGTCGCTCGCCTTCCAGCCGCGGATGACGGCTGCCGCGGCGAACATCGGCTACGGCTGGTGGAGCCACGACATCGGCGGCCACATGGGCGGGTACTGGGACGACGAGCTCGCCACCCGCTGGGTGCAGTTCGGCGTGTTCTCCCCGATCCTGCGCCTGCACTCCTCCAGCTCCCGGTTCACCGGCAAGGAGCCGTGGATGTTCCCCGAACCCGCGCACGCGGTGATGGTGGAGCAGCTGCGCCTGCGCCACCGTCTGGTGCCCTACCTGCATGCCATGAACCGCCGCGCGCACCGCGAGGGTCGCTCCCTGGTGGAGCCCACCTACTTCGAGGACACGTCCATCGAGGCGTACGTGTACCGCGACCAGTACCTCTTCGGCTCCGAGCTGCTGGTGGCGCCGATCGTGCGACCCGTGGACCGCACCACCCGGCTCGCCGTGGCCGAGGCGTGGCTGCCCGCGGGGCGCTGGACCGATGTCACCACCGGCATCTCCTATCGCGGGGGTCGCTTGGCGAGCCTGCACCGCGACGTGTCCTCGATCCCGGTGCTGCTGCGCGCCGGCGGGTTCCTGCCACTGGTCGCCGAGGGGGAATCCCTGGATATCCGCGAGACCACCCCGGCGCTCGAGGTGCTGGTCGCCGGCGGTGCCGACGGCACGTTCACGCTGGCCGAGGAGACCGAGCCCGGGACCTGGGTCGAGACCGTGTTCTCGCTGGACATCGAGGCCGGGCGCCTCACCATCGAGCCCGCGACGGGCGATGGCCCCCCGGCCCGCACCACCTGGGAGCTGAGCCTGCTGGGCTTCGGCCGGGGGGCGGCCGACAACCTCAAGGCACGCGGCGCCGAGATCCAGAGCGTGACCACCGCCGACGGCCGGGTGCGGGTGCGCCTGGTCGGTGCCGGTACCGAGCCGGTGGTGCTGGAGGGCGCAGGGCTCGGCACCACCGGGCCCGGCGACGTGCTGGGCCAGGTGGAGACGGTGCTGCGTGGGGCGGCCATCGGCTACTTCACCAAGGACCTGCTGTTCGCCCAGCTCGAGCGCGACGGCGCCGCCGCCCTCAGCTCAGTCGCCGCGTACGGCACGGTGCCCGTGTTCACACCGGAGGATGTCGAGCACGGCCACCCCACCCCGGAGCTGGTCGCTGCGCTCACGGAGCTGCTACTGGCCGAGAGCTGAACCGTCGGGTCGCCGTCGATGAGGGGGCGCCCCTGCTCAGGCTGAGCGGATCCACCCCCGCCCATCCCGCCGCCATGCCACCGCCATCGCGGCGACGCGCCGGTCCCGGCGGGCACCGTGTTGGTGAGCCAGTAGGTGGATCCGGGGTCCCAGCCGCCGATCATTCTCGCGGCGTCGGCATCGCCATCAAGCGCACGGGGGGTGGCTTGTCAGATGAACTCGAGCGGATCGAACTCGTCGATGTCGATGATGCGGATCCGCGGCAGGGGGCCGTTGAACGCGGAGACGTCGTACTCCAGGTCGATCATCTCGATGCCGGGGATGCCGCGCAGCTCCCCGGAGAAGAACTCCTGGAAGCCCACCAGGGCGGTGCGCCGCCCCTCGGTCCCCGCCAGTGCCGACATCTGGGGCACGAAGTCCGCGTCGTGGCTGACCAGTATGACGTCGGCCGGACGGTCCTGCAGTGCCTCGGCGGTGCGCTGGATGGCGATGTCCACCACCTTGCCCTCGCCGCGCAACGGCACCGGCCGGTAGCCGATCGCCGTCAGCGCCTGCACGAACCCCACCGGCAGGCTGTCGCCCACCGCCAGGAAGAACAGGCCCGAGACCGGGTTGCCCCAGTTCTCCGCGGCGTGGTCGAGCAGCTTGCCCCAACGGGGACGCTCCTCGGGCTGAGGCCTGCGGCCCAGCACCGAGACGCCGAGGGTGGCGTCGATGTTCTCCCCGTCGACGAGGAGATAGGTGGTGCGAGCTGCCGCGTCGACCCGCCCGGTCACGCCAGGACCACGTACAGCTTGCCGTCGCTGCCCTTGGCGATCTTCATCGGGGTGGGGTCATCGGCGTGGATGTTGTGCACGAGGATCACGCGGCCCTCGGCGTCCAGGTTCGCCTCGAAGTGGTCGGGGGTGAGGTGCTCGGCCTTGCCCTGCAGCTCCTGCTCGTCGATCGCCTGCTGGGTGGACTCGACGCAGGTGTCCTTCAGGATCGAGCTGTCGTCGATGCCCACCCCGGTGATCGGATCCAGCTGCAGCGCACAGGCAGCGGCCGGATCGTTGTCGGACAGGCCCATCAGGTACCCGATCATCGTGTCCTTGGCAGCGTCGAGATCGGACTCGCTCGGGTCCTGGACGGGGGTGTCGGAGTAGACCTCCTCGCCCGGCAGGCCGGTCTCGCCCGTGGGCTCCTCCGAGGTGGGCTCCTCGGTGGTGGGCTCCTCGCTGGTCGGCTCCTCCGACGTGGGCTCCTCGGTCGTCGGATCCTCCGAGGTGGGCTCCTCGCTCGTGGTGGGACCACCCGTGGGCTCGTCGTCCCCGCCCATGGTGTACAGGGCGATGCCGCCGCCACCGGCCAGCAGGGCGACCAGGCTCAGGCACCCGCAGATGCCCACGATCCACGGCCACGGCTTCTTCTTCTGCGGAGGCGCTGCATTGCCGGTGGCCGGGTACGGGGTGCCAGCGGTGGGGCCGGGGCCGGCAGCCGGGCTCCCGCCCGGGTAGCCGCCGCTGGGGGCCGGGGGTGGGGGCGGGGAGCCCCACTGGTCACCGCCGGAAGGCTGGCCGCCCCCCTGCGGCGCACCGCCCTGCGGCTGCTGGGGGGACGGGTTGCCGGGGTAGGGGCTGCTCATGTCCTCGCACCTCTCAAAGATCGTTCTCGCCTCAGCGTACCCGGAGAGCTGTTCGGGCCGGCCGGTTTCTGCCGGCCGGTCCGAAGGGCAGTCCCGGCTCAGTCCAGCCGGATCTCGCGGCCCTCGGAGGCGGAGGTGTACACGGCCTCGAGGATTCGCGCCATCTCCACCCCGTGCTCCGCCGGGGCGATGCTCTCGGCGCGGCCCTGGGCGGCATCGACGAAGTTTGCGATCTCGCCCGCGAACCCCGCGCCCATCTCGAAGGTGCCTGAGGAGATCTGCGGGGTGATGTTGACGACCGAGTCGTGCATCTCCGCGGCGATCTCCAGGCTGGGCTCCAGATCGGCTCCCCCCTTGGTGCCGTGCACCGACACCACAATGGAGTCCTTGGTGGCGTGGAGCGAGTAGGAGCACTCCAGCAGCAGGGAGGCACCGTTCTCGAAGCGCACCACCGCGTTGGCCATGTCCTCCACGGTGTTCTTGTCCGGGTCGTAGTCGGAGACCTTGTACCGCGGCATGGTGGTGATGTTCGCGCGGTTGCCCAGCACCGCGTAGGTGTTGCCGGAGACGGAGACCGCCTTCGGGCAGCCCATCAGGTACCAGGCCAGGTCCAGCACGTGGATGCCGATGTCCAGCAGGGGGCCGCCGCCGGCGATCTCCTTGTCGGCGAACCAGCCGCCGGGGTTGCCCATGCGACGGATCAGGCTCGCCTTGGCGTAGTACATCTCGCCCAGCTGACCGGCGTCGATGAAGGACTTCAGCACCTGGCAGTTGGGGGAGTGGCGGCGCACGAAGCCCACCTGGACCACGCGGTCGCTGCCCTGGACGGCCTCCTGGATGGCGGTGGCCTCGGCGACGGTGCGGGCGATGGGCTTCTCGACCAGCACGTGCTTGCCGGCCTCGATCGCGGCAATGGTCCAGGTGGCGTGGGAGTTGTTCCAGGTGCACACGCTCACGCCGTCGATGTCCTCCTGCGCCAGCAGCTCGTGGGCGTCGCCGTAGGAGCGGGCGGCACCGAACTCCTCGGCCACCGCGCGAGCGCGATCGGCGTTGATGTCGCTGACTGCGACGATCTCGACGTCGGGATGGGCGGCGTACGCCTGCAGGTGGGCGCGTGCGATGCTGCCGGCGCCGATGACGCCGACTCGGAACATGGGCATGGGGGATCTCCTTCAGGGATGGATGGATCGGGATCAGGTCGTGGCGCGGCGGTCCGGGGCCGACGGGTCAGGGGTCAGGCCTCGGCGAGCAGGCGCTTGGCGCCCGCGATGCCGCGGGAGCAGCCGATCAGGCAGTCCTCCCACCCCTCGAACTCGATCGCGGCGTACCCGGAGAAGTCCGACTCCTTGATGGCGCGGGCCACCGCGCGCAGGTCGATGTCGCCGTTTCCGACCACCGCGCCGCGCAGGTGCTTGCCGCCGCGGCTGCGGAACCAGCCCTCGCCGGGTGCGTGCTCGGCGGGGCGGATGTAGAAGTCCTTGACGTGGACCACCATCGCGTAGGGCAGGTTCTGGGCCACGGACACCTCGGGCTGCTCGTCCACGCACACGAAGTTGCCCACGTCCAGGGTGGTGCGGAAGTTCGGCTCGTCCACGGCGTGGATGATGCGACGCACCCTGTCGGCCGACTGCACGAAGAAGCCGTGGTTCTCGAGACTGGTGGTGATGCCCTTGGCGGCGGCGTACCGGGCGATCTCCTTGCTGGCAGCCGCGATCGAGGGCAGTGCCTGCTCGAACAGCGGGGTGTCGTCCCCGGACAGGCCGGCGTGGCCGGCCACGTCATGCCGCATCCGCTCGATGCCCAGGCGCTCGGCGAGGTCCACGTACTGCTTCACCCGCGCCACCTGGCGTGCCACCTCCGCCTCGTCACCGGAGGTGAAGTCGGCGCTGACCGCCAGGTTGGACAGGGTCACCCCGGCCGAGGCGGCCTTCTCGCGGATCTCGTCCACGTAGGCGGGATCGGACGCGATGCTGGGCACGGGCGCCTCGGCCTGCTCGCTGAGGGAGGCCAGCTCGAGATGCTCGCCCTCCGAGGCGGCCACCCAGTCGATCACCTCCGGCAGGGTCATCTCGCCGGCGGTGAGCTTGGAGTGGAAGCTGTAGGAGCTGAATCCGAAGCGGATCTGGTCGGTCACGGGGTTCCTTCCGGGTGGGGTGCTGGGGGCGGCGCGGTGAAGCAGCGCCAAGGCGGGGGCACCTCCGACACCCCGGTGATCTGCACGGAGGCATGCTCGAAGGCGAGGCCGAGTGCGCCGATGAGGGCACCGTCGGTGGTGAGGCGGGCCGCGGTCAGCGCGGGCTTCGCGGGGCTGGTGAGCAGGTGGTGCACGTGACGGCGCAGCGGCGTCAGCAGGGTGTCCCCGGCGCGGGAGAGCCCGCCGCCGATCACCACGGTCTCGGGGTCCACGGTGAGCACGAGGCTCGCGATGCGGGGCGCGATCTCCGCACAGAAGCCGTCGATCTCCTCGGCCGCTGCACGGTCGCCCGCCGCCGCGCGGGTAAACAGCTCCTCGGCCGCGTCCCCGGTGGACCAGCGCAGCCGGCCCCGCTGCGAGCTGCGTGTCCAGCGCATGCCGCGCTGGGTGCCGAGTTCACCGGCCAGGCGGTGGCTGCCCTGCAGGATCCGCCCGCCGACGATGAGGGCCACCGAGATGCGATGCCCGATCTGCACGAAGGCGATGTCCGAGGGGGAGTCGGAGAGGTGGTGCTCAGCGTAGGCGGCGAGCTTGATGTCGTTCTCCACCGCCACCGGGCAGCCCAGGCGCGCGCTGAGCTCGGTGGTGAGGTCGGTGCCCACCAGGTCCTCCACCGCAAGGCTCTGAGCCAGACGGCCATCGGCCGCGATGATCCCGGGCACGGCCAGGCCGACGGCGGCCGGGCCGCGGTGGGCTGGGGCGGCGCGGCGCACGACCTGCTCGATCGCCTCGAGCCTCGCCTTAGCCCCGGTGCCCCCACTGCCGCTGTCGAGCGGCACCTCGATCCGGTGGTATCCGGTCGCACGGCCCGCAGCATCCGTGAGCAGGCAGCGCACCGATCGGTGGCCGACGTCCACCGCAGCGACGGCGGCGACCCCGGGATCGAACTCGAAATGGCGGGCGGGGCGGCCCCGGGCGGCGGAATGGGCGGCGGCCACCGGCCGCACGGAGCCGGCCTCGACCAGCTCGGCGAGCACGGCGTCCACGGTGGGGCGGGAGAGCCCGGTCTGTTCGGCGAGATCGGCGAGGGTGAGGGGACCCCCGGCCTTACGCATCGCCAGCAGGCAGGTGCGTGCGTTGGCCTGGCGCACGGCTGCTGCGGCGCCGTCGGCGGATGCCATGGGATGCCCCCCGCACGGATTATCGAAACCCGGTTGTGTAAATCTGCGGAGTCAGTCTTCGCGGTGGCGGGGGTGGTTGTCAAGAGGGCTGGGGTCACGGTCGACGGAACGTTCGCAGGCATGCAGCTCCCCGGTACCGTGGCCGCAGGAGGCGATCCATGCCCATCCCCACAGTGCCCACCACTCCATCTGCTGCTCCGCAGCTCCATCAGACCTACGCCGACGCTGTCGGCGACCTGTCGGTGCCATGGCAGGCGGACGGTGCCCCACGCGCCGAGCTGACCTGGCTGAATGAGGATCTTGCCCTCGAACTCGGCTACGACCCCGAGTGGCTGCGCACCCCTGCTGGGCTGGCCCTGCTCACCGGTCGGCTCGACGCCGAGGGGCGGCCCCTGGCCGCCGACAACCCCGCACCCACCACCCCGTTCACCACCGCCCAGGTGTACGCCGGCCACCAGTTCGGCCAGCCCAACCCGCAGCTGGGCGACGGCCGCGCCGTGCTGCTGGGCGACCTGATCGACACTCGCGGGCACCGCCGCGACCTGCACCTGAAGGGCGCGGGCCGCACCCCCTTCGCCCGCGCAGGCGACGGCAAGGCGCCCCTGGGGCCGATGCTGCGCGAGGCCGTGATCGGCGAGTCCCTGCACGCACTGGGCATCCCCACCACGCGGGCCCTGGCCGTTGTCTCCACCGGCGAGCTGGTGCGGCCCCGGCGAGGCATCACCCCCGAACCGGGCGCGATGCTCACCCGGGTCGCGGCGAGCCACCTGCGCGTGGGCACCTTCGAGTACGCCGCCTGGCACCTCGGCCCCGAGGTGCTGCGCGCACTGGCCGATCACGCCATCGAGCGCCACCATCCCGATGCGCGGGGCGCCGAGAGTCCCTACCTGGAGCTGCTGCGCCGCGTCAGCCACGCGCAGGCTCAGCTGGTGGCGCAGTGGATGCTGGTCGGCTTCGTGCACGGCGTGATGAACACCGACAACATGACCATCTCCGGCCAGGGCATCGACTACGGGCCGTGCGCCTTCCTCGACGACCACCGCGCCCGCGCGGTGTTCAGCTCCATCGACCATCAGGGCCGCTACGCGTACGGCAACCAGCCCGGCATCGCCCTGTGGAACCTCTCCCGCTTCGCCGAGACCCTGCTGCCGCTGATCTCCCCGGAGCACCCCGAGGCCGGGATCGAGGCGGCCACCGAGGTGCTGCAGGGCTACGAGCCCGCCTACCTCGAGGCATGGACCCGCGGCATGGGCGTCAAGCTCGGCATCCCGCTGGCAACGGGGACAGGCGGCGCGGCGCAGGGCGACGAGCGCCTGTCCGCGGTGCGCGCCCTCGGAGAGGACCTGCTGGCGCTGCTAGAGTCCCATCGCACCGACCACACCCGGTTCTTCCGCGCCCTCACCGAAGGCACCGCCGGCGCGCTGTTCACCGATCCCGCCGCGTACGAGGCCTGGCACCGGCGACGGGACGAGCTGCGCGGATCCGGCAGCGCGGCACAAGAAGCCGTCGCCGCGATGGAGTGCGCCAACCCCGTCCACATCCCCCGCAACATCCACCTCGAGAACGCACTGCGCGGTGCCCATCTGGGTGATCTCGCCGGGGTCGAGGCGATCCTCGAGGCCGTGACCCACCCCTACGAGGCCCGGTCCGAGCTGGAGCACCTGGAGGGCCCGGGGGAGGGCGGGGAGAGCTTCCTGACCTACTGCGGAACCTGACCGGCACCTCTTTCAGTGCCGTCCGCTTGGTCGGCGGCACCGGAGCGCCCGGTGGTACGGTCGCAGTCAGGGCGAGCACCTGCGCGGGTAGCCCCCGCCCCCCGCAGCAGCTCTCGCCGTCGAACGCCCGACGGAAGGAGATGCACCATGGCCACTGAGCTCAACGGCCGCAAGATCCTGATCATCACCACCAACTTCGGTACTGAGACCGATGAGATCCAGCCCCCGATCGCCGACCTCAGGGAGGCCGGTGCCGAGGTGGTCGTCGCCGCCGCCGAGTCCGGCCCGGTCAAGACCCTCAAGCTTGACCGCGAACCCGGACCAGAGGTCCCCTCCGACGTCCTGCTCGAGAAGGTCGAGGCCCACGACTACGACGCACTCGTGATCCCCGGTGGGACGCTCAACGCCGACAGCCTGCGGGCCGAGGAGTCCGCCCAGGAGCTCGCGAAGGCCTTCGCCGCCGACGGCAAGCCGGTCGCCGCGATCTGCCACGCCCCCTGGCTGCTGATCGAGGCCGACCTGGTCGACGGTCGGGACATGACCTCGGTGCCCACCATCTCCACCGATCTGCTCAACGCCGGCGCCACCTGGACCGACCAGGAGGCAGTGGTGGACACCGGTGGCGGCTTCCCGCTGATCACCTCCCGCAACCCCGATGACCTCGATGCCTTCAATAGTGCGATCATCAAGGCCCTGAGTTCCTGAACCTGTTAGGAGCGCCCCACCCCGCTCCAGAGGAGAGCACCATGACCGAGAACCCGGACTTCCAGACCGAGCCCGCCAGTGGCGAGAGCATCGACGACGCCCTCGAGGCCGCGCGCCCCGGCGACCCGGAGCGACCTGCTCCGGCAGAGGCCGAGGGCCTGGCCCTGGACCGGACCGTCGAGCGCGGTCAGGACGACCTCGCTGCGGCTGAGCAGGGCAACCGCGATCAGGACGAGATGCGCTCGGAGGGCGACGACCTCGACGACCTGGCCGGCAACCAGCCGCTGGTCTGAGAACTCGCCGCAGTGCACCCACGGCGTCCATCCGGCCTCGAGGAACGGCTCTACGCGGTTGGCGACCGAATAATCCATTGCGCGGCGACAGCGCCGGTCCTACGGTGGCTCCACACTGAAAGGAGGTGATCCGAGGAATGATTTCCCATCGGACATGTGAGGTGGCTCGCCGCTGAGGCGACCATCGACCCGAGGTGCCAGACGGCACCCCATCGGATCGACGGACCGCAGCGAATCCACCCGAGCTGCCCGGACCCGCAGGGGTCGGACTCGTCCCCCGACCAGCGCACCGCGCACCCTGCGGGTCCGCTCATGCCCTCGATGGCGCGCCGCCCGATCCGGAGCCAGCGCTGCCCCCCGTCGGGCAGGGGAGGGGGCCGGCAGGTGATGCCCACCGGGCCCGTCGACCCCAAGCCCCAGCCGCTACGCTCATCCCATGACCAGCGCCTTCGTGAACCCGCCCGTCGAACTGATCGCCGAGTCCATCGACGAGACCGCCGTGGTCCGGATGGGGTCCACCGCACCGGATGCCCCCATCGTCCTGCTGCTGCACGGCTTGGGCAGTCACGAGCGCGACCTCACCGGGCTGGTGCCCTATCTCCCGCCCACCTTCGCCTACGTCTCCCTGCGCGGCATCTACCGCTACGTCCAGGGCTACGCCTGGCTGGAGTCGGACATCGACCCCGCGGCCACCGAGAAGATCCAGGCCTCCGCCGCCGCCGTGGAGGCATGGATCGCCGCCCAGCAGGTGCCTGTGGTCGGCGTGATCGGCTTCTCCCAGGGCGGCATCCTGGGTCTGCAGCTGCTGCGCCGGGATCCCCGTGCGCTCGAGTGGATCGTGCAGCTCTCCGGTGCGCCGTTCCCCGCCCCCATGCCCGGCGACCAGGCGCTCGCCCAGGTGAAGCCCCCCGCCCTGTGGGGCCACGGGGGCATGGACCCCCTGTTCGACGAGGACCGCGAGCGGCAGGTGCGGGACTTCATGACCGCCCACACCACCCTGGAAGAGGAGCGCCGCCCCCATCTGGGTCACGCCGTGGACGAGGTGGAGCTGCGCGCGATCGCGAGCTTCGTGCAGCGCCGCGCCGATGAGCGGGCCTGACACAGAGACCGGCGTAGGAGCAGCCGCGAGGGCGGGCGCCGGACTGAACGGTCACCTCCGCCACCCCGGTCACACGGACGATGACGACGGGGGGTCGAACCGGTAGTCTTCCCTCATTCCGCGCTCGATGGACGAGTGCGGACCGAGGAGAACCAGGAGACCATGAGCGCCGCCAGCGACGCACCCGGTGACAGTCCGAGGCCTTCGGGCCTGCACGTGACACCAGCTGCCGGGAGGATCCGTCCATGGATCTGATCGGCCCCCTCATATCCCTGGCGATCAGCCTCCTGCTGATCGCCGCCTGCGGCGGCTTCGTAGCCGCCGAGTTCTCCCTGATCACCGCCAGCCGCAACGAAGTCGAGGCCGCGGCAGCCACGGGGGACAAGCGCTCCCAGGGAGTGCTCGAGGGCATGAAGACCCTCTCCACCCAGCTGTCCGGCGCTCAGCTGGGCATCACCGTGACCAACCTGGGCGTGGGCTTCCTGGCCGAGCCCGCGATCGCCAAGATCGCCGGCCCCCCGCTGATCGACGCCGGTCTCAGCTCGGTCGAGGCCCGCTCCGTCTCCGTCGCGATCGCCCTGGTCCTCGCCACCGGGCTGACCATGATCTTCGGCGAACTGGTCCCCAAGAACCTGGCCATCGCCGAGCCCCTGCGCACCGCCCGCGCCGTGGTCGGCTTCCAGCGCGCCTTCACCTCGATCTTCCGCTGGCCGATCCGGCTGTTCAACGGCAACGCCAACGCGATCGTCCGCAAGATGGGCATCGAACCCCAGGAGGAGCTCAGCTCCGCGCGCAGCCCCGAGGAGCTCTCGGCGCTGGTGCGCCGCTCCGCCGACGAGGGCGCCCTGCCCGCCGAGACCGCCGACCTGGTCGAGCGCACCCTCGCCTTCGGCGATCGGCGCGCGCACGACGCGATGGTCCCCCGCGGCCGGATGGACACCCTGGACGTGGACGACAGCGTGCAGGACCTGCTGGAGCTGGCCCGTACCACCGGGCACTCCCGCTTCCCCGTGCTGGACGACGAGGGCGAGGTGGCCGGCGTGGCCCACATCCGCCGCGGACTCGCCGTCCCTTTCGAGCAGCGGCCTGCCACCCGCGTCGATTCCGTCATGGGCAGCGCCACCTTCGTGCCCGACACCGTCCCGCTGGACGACCTGATGGACACCCTGCGCGCCGGCGGCCTGCAGATGGCGCTGGTGGTCGACGAGTTCGGCGACACCGATGGCCTGATCACCCTCGAGGACCTGGTCGAGGAGATCGTGGGCGAGGTGCGCGACGAGCACGACGACGAGGCCGATGACGTGCCCGAACCCGACGGCTCCTGGGACCTGGACGCGATCCTGCGCCCCGACGAGGCCAGCGACCGCCTGGGCGTGACCGTCCCCGAGCACGAGGACTACGACACCCTGGGCGGCCTGGTCACCATGGAGCTGGGCCGTCTGGCCGAGGTCGGCGACGAGGTCGTCGTCCCCACCGATCCCGAACCGGGGGAGGAGCCCGCCCAGCTGCGCCTGGAGGTGCGGGAGATGGACGGCCTGCGCATCGAGACCCTGCACATCAGCATCGAGGCCCTGCCGGATCCAGACGCCCCGGAGGACGCCGATGAGAGCGCCGACGCCAAGGAGGCCCAGCGATGAGCTTCCTCACCGGCATCCTGCTGACCATCGTGCTGCTGATCGCCAACGCGTTTTTCGTGGGCGCGGAGTTCGCGCTGGTCAGCGCCCGCCGTTCGATCATCGAGCCCGAGGCCCACGCCGGGAGCTGGGCGGCCAAGGTGACCCTGAGGGCGATGGAGCACGTCTCTTTGATGATGGCCGGTGCCCAGCTGGGCATCACGGTGTGCTCCCTGGCGCTCGGCGCCATCAGCGAACCGGCCATCGCCCACGTGATGGAGGGCCCGTTCGAATGGCTGGGCGTGCCCGACGCGCTCGTGCACCCCATCTCCTTCGCGATCGCCCTGAGCCTGGTGACCTACCTTCACGTGGTCTTCGGCGAGATGATCCCCAAGAACATCGCGCTGGCCGGCCCTGAGCGGATGGCGCTGGTGCTGGGCCCGATCCTCTCCGGCATCGTGCTGCTGCTGCGGCCCGTGCTGTGGGCCATGAACGGCATCGGCAACCTGGTGCTGCGCATGATCGGTGTGACCCCGAAGAACGAGGTCACCAGCGTGTTCACCCGTGACGAGGTGGCCGCGATGGTCAGCGAGTCCCATGACGGCGGCCTGCTGGAGGACAACGACGAGGCGCTGCTGCTGGGTGCCCTCACCTTCGAGCAGCGCTCCCTGATCAACCTGGTGATCCCCCTGGACCGGGTCTCCACCCTGCCCGCTGGGGTCAGCGCCGCCGAGGCCGAGGCCGCCGCCATCGACGGCTTCTCCCGCTTCCCCATCAAGGACGCCAGCGGGGGCCTCACCGGATACGTGCACATCAAGGACCTGCTGGAATCGGCCGCCGAGGCGCGGAACCTGCCCATCCCGGCCGACAGGATCCGCCATCTGCCCCGCATCGGCGCAGATCAGCCGCTGCGCAAGGCCCTGGCCAGCATGCAGGCCAGCGGCGCCCACCTCGGTGCCGCCACCGACCGCTCCGGTCGCGTGATCGGCATCGTCACCCTCGAGGACATGCTCGAGGAGCTCGTCGGGCAGATCCGCGACGACTCCCGCGCGGCGGCCTGAGATGGGTGAGATCGTGAACAGCACGCCCCCGGGGCCGACGAGCACCGACCCGGCCGACGAGAACTTCCCGGCGGAGAACGCCTGGACGATCGCCCTGCGGCACAATCCGGACCACGCCCGCGGGTATGCCGAGCGGTGGCGTCGCATCGAGGCCTCCGGCAAGGACATCCACGGTGAGGCCCGCCTGATCGACGCCATGGCGGAGCGCGGCTCACGGGTGCTGGACGCCGGCTGCGGTACCGGTCGGCTGGGCGGGTATCTGGCACGCGTCGGCCACCACGTGACCGGCGTGGACCTGGATGCCACGCTGATCGGCGTGGCCCGCGAGGACCATCCCGACGGGCGCTGGGAGGTGGGCGACCTCGCCCAGCTGGACCTGCGCGACAGCACCGGGGAGCAGGAGCAGTTCGACGTCGTGGTGTGCGCCGGCAACGTGATGGCCTTCCTCGCCGGCAGCGAACGGGTGCCGGCCCTGACGCGGATCGCCCGCCATCTGGCCCCCGCTGGCCGGTTCGTGGTCGGCTTCGGCTCCGGCCGCGGCTACCCCTTCGGTCGCTTCGAGGCCGACGCCGCCACTGCCGGACTGGAGGTGCAGCAGCGCTTCTCCAGCTGGGACCTGCAGCCGCCCTCGGACGATTTCCTGGTAGCCGTGCTGGTGCGGAGGATGTGACGTACCACTGGGAAGAACGGCCTGCCGCGGCGGCGAAACGGGGGTTACGGTGAGGAGCGAGCACGACGACGTGTCGCGGCGGCCCCGCCCCCGCCCGAGGAAAAAGGTTGACCATGGCCCCTCCGCTGCCTGTCCCCAGGCCACTTCCACGTGCGGACAGCCGCGAGATCACCGCACCGGGACCTCCGCCACCGGCCCCTGTCGCCGACCCCGGTGCCCTCACCCCTGACGCCTCCGGTGCGGTCCCGGTCTACTTCATCTCCGACTCCACGGGGATCAGCGCCGAGACCATGGGCAACGCCCTGCTCGCCCAGTTCCCGTCGGTTCCCTTCGAGCGACGCCTGATCCCCTTCCTGCGCACCACCGGGGAGGCCGAGGAGGTGCGCGAGCAGCTCGATGCGGTGATGGACGGCCCCGTGGAGCCGATCGTGTTCCTCACCGTGGTGGACGAACAGGTGCGGGAGGTGCTGCTGGGCACCCGTGCGCCCGTGATCGACTTCGTCTCCGGGCACCTGGCCCGCATCGAGGCCCAGCTGGGCCTGTCCAGCGACCACGCCCCCGCCCGGCTGCACGGGCTGGGCGACGTGCGGCGCTACAACCGCCGCATGCAGGCCGTGGAGTTCGCCATCGAGCACGACGACGGGCAGTCCGTGCGCGCCATCCAGCGCGCCGACGTCATCCTCATCGCCCCCTCCCGCTGCGGCAAGACCCCCACCAGCATGTACCTGGCTCTCATGCACGGCGTGTTCGTGGCGAACTACCCGCTGGTGGACGAGGACTTCGAGAACGGCGCGCTGCCGCAGACCATCGCCACCCTCTCCGACCGCTGCTTCGGCCTGCTCACCTCCCCCAGGCGCCTGTCCGAGGTGCGCGGGGAGCGCCGCCCCGATTCCCGGTACGCCTCGGTGGACCAGACCCACTGGGAGCTGTCCCGCGCGCGCCGCATCTACGACTACTACGGCATCCCCTTCGTCGACTCCTCCAGCAAGTCCGTGGAGGAGATGTCCACCCTCATCCTGCAGTCCCTGACCGATAGGAGCACCCCATGACCTCCAGCATCCGCTGGTTCTCCGGCCTCGGCATGGCCGATCTCGAGCAGGTGGGAGGCAAGAACTCGTCCCTCGGCGAGATGGTCTCGAACCTGGCACGCCTCGGGGTGCGCGTGCCCGACGGGTTCGCCACCACCGCCGATGCCTACCGGGAGTTCCTCGGCGCCACGGGCCTGGCCGAGCGCATCGACGAGATGCTCACGGGACTGGACACCGATGACACCATGGCGCTGACCGAGACCGGCAGGAAGATCCGCGACATGGTGGTCGCCCAGCCCTTTCCTGCCCAGCTCGAGGCCGACATCCGCGCCGCCTACGACGAGCTCGCCGCGGGCAGCGGTGAGGAGGCCTCCTTCGCTGTGCGCTCCTCCGCCACCGCCGAGGACCTGCCCGACGCTTCCTTCGCCGGCCAGCAGGAGACTTTCCTGAACGTGCGAGGCATCGACTCCGTGCTCACCGCCATCCGCGAGGTGTTCGCCTCCCTGTACAACGACCGGGCGATCGCCTACCGCGTCCACCACGACTTCGACCACGCCTCCGTGGCGCTCAGCGTCGGCGTGCAGAAGATGGTGCGCTCCGACATCGGCGCCAGCGGCGTCATGTTCACGGTGGACACCGAGTCCGGCTTCGACCAGGCCGTGTTCATCACCTCCGCCTACGGGCTGGGGGAGGGTGTGGTGCAGGGCGCCGTGAACCCCGACGAGTTCTACGTGTACAAGCCCGCCCTGCGCGCCGGGAAGGCCGCGATCCTCAAGCGGGCCGTGGGCGCCAAGGCCACCAAGATGGTCTACACCCAGGACACCCAGGTGGGTCGCACCACCGAGTTCGTCGACGTGGACCCCACCCAGCAGGCGAAGCTGTCCCTGAGCGACCAGCAGGTGCTGGACCTGGCCCGTCAGGCCCTGATCATCGAGGAGCACTACGGGCGCCCCATGGACATCGAGTGGGGCCTGGACGGGGCCGACGGGCAGATCTACGTGCTGCAGGCCCGCCCCGAGACCGTCCAGTCGAGGGCCGGCTCCACCGTGGAGAAGTACCACCTGGCCGGTCGAGGCACCGTGCGCGCCGAGGGCCGCGCGATCGGTGCCAAGATCGGTGCCGGCCCCGTGCGGGTGCTCACCTCGCTCGACCAGATGCACAACTTCCAGCCCGGATCCGTGCTGGTGGCCGACATGACCGACCCCGACTGGGAGCCGATCATGAAGCGGGCCTCCGCCATCGTCACCAACCGCGGCGGCCGCACCTGCCACGCCGCGATCATCGCCCGCGAGCTCGGCATCCCCGCCGTGGTGGGCACTGGCACAGCCACCCGTGACCTTAAGGACGACGAGGAGGTCACCGTCTCCGCCGCCGAGGGCGACACCGGTTTCGTGTACGAGGGCCTGCTGGACTTCAACGTCACCACCTCCGAGGTGGACGCCATGCCGGAGATCCTCACCACCATCATGATGAACGTGGGCAACCCCGACCAGGCCTTCGCCTTCTCCCGCCTGCCCAACGCCGGTGTGGGCCTGGCACGCCTGGAGTTCATCGTGAACCGCCAGATCGGCATCCACCCGCGTGCCCTGCTGGAGCTGGACACGCTCCAGACCGAGCAGCCCGACGTGGCCGCGAAGGTGAAGGATGCCATCGCCGCCTACGACTCCCCGCGCGACTTCTTCGTGCAGCGCGTGGCCGAGGGCGTGGCCACCATCGCCGCCGCGTTCGCACCGAACCCGGTGATCGTGCGGATGAGCGACTTCAAGTCCAACGAGTACGCGAACCTGCTGGCCGGCGAGCTGTACGAGCCGCACGAGGAGAACCCGATGATCGGGTACCGCGGCGCCTCCCGCTATCTCTCGGAGGACTTCGCGGACTGCTTCGCGATGGAGTGCGAGGCCCTGCGCTACGTGCGCGAGGAGATGGGCCTTCAGAACGTGAAGATCATGATCCCGTTCGTGCGCACCCCCGCCGAGGGCAAGGGCGTGATCGACCTGCTCGCCCAGCACGGCCTGCGTCGCGGCGAGAACGACCTGCAGGTGGTGATGATGTGCGAGGTCCCCTCCAACGCCATCACCCCCGAGCTGTTCCTGGAGCACTTCGACGGCTTCTCCATCGGCTCCAACGACATGACCCAGCTGACTCTGGGCCTGGACCGCGACTCCGCCCTGGTGGCGGATCGCTTCGACGAGCGCGACCCGGCCGTGAAGGTCATGCTCTCCCGTGCCATCGAGGCCTGCCGCCGCGAGGGCAAGTACGTGGGCATCTGCGGTCAGGGCCCCAGCGACCACCCGGACCTCGCCGAGTGGCTGGTGGATCAGGGCATTGCCTCGATGTCCCTGAACCCGGACACTGTCGTGGACACCTGGCTGCGGATCGCGCGACGGGGGTGAGACCACGGAGGCAGCACTGGCCCGTGGGACCGGCTCCCCGGACGTGACCCGGCAATACCGCCGGGTGCCTCACACCTCGGGGTCCACCACCGGGATCTGGCCGGTGTGGCTGGTCCGGCCAGGGATGCTGGTGACGGTGGTCAGCAGGAACACGGTGTTCTCCAGCGCCTCCACCGCGTGGCGCTGATGGGTGAGGGCCTCGACGTGACCCTCCTGGATCACCACCTCGTCCTCGCCGGAGACCTGGAGGACCCCGCGGATCACCTGTATGGACGCCGCAGGCGGGGAGTTGTGCTCGGCCAGGCGCACCCCCTTCTTCAGGGCGATGACCGTCTGCCGCAGCGGGCCGTCGTTCACGAGGATCTCGGCGTGGCGGCCGTGGGGGGCCGCGAGGGCCTTGTCGATCGCGAGGCTGATGGTGTCGGACAGGGCGGCCATGATTCCTCCTGGGGAGCGGCGGATGTCCCTGCACAGTATCCGCCAGGACAGCGGATCCGTCAGGTGAATCACCGGGCAAGCGGTCGGTGCAGGGGAGGACTGGTGCAGGTTCAGCGCGGACGTGGTGAATGTCGAGACGCATCGGCGGCGGCCCCTTACGGTCAGGTGGAGAGCACGGTCAGGCACTGGACCCGACGGAGGTCGCCATGGACATCCAAGAGCTGAGGACGAGCATGGGAAGCAGTGCGCGGAGCCTTCTCGCAGCGGTGATCCTCGGTGTGGGAGTGACCGGGTGCAGCCTGATGGATGCCGTCGAGGAACCTGACTGGCGGGCCGTCTTTGAGCAGAAGTCCGAGATAGAGCTGCCCGCGGATGCCGAGTTCACGATGGTGGCGCGCTCCGACGGGGGATTCACGACCGACTTCGTCACCATCTACCGCATCCGAGTTCCTGATCCAGCGCCGGGAAGCCTGTTCGACCCGGAGACGTATACCCGGGCAGCCGATGGTGGCGACGCCGACCACCTGGACCAGCTGATCGAGGAAGCCGGCGAGACCGGGGACGACGTCAGCGATGTGCACCCCACCGCGTGCAGATGGGATGTGGAGAACGTGCAGTTCTATGAGCTGATCCTGTGCCGCACTGGCGATCCCGGCGAGTTCCTGGCGTTCGAGACCTACATCTGATCACACGGCGCTTACCCCTCCGCCGCGGTGCGCGCCAGGTGGAGCATCTCCCGTTCCGTGAGCCCCGCGACGCGGGCCGCAGCGGCCACGTCCCGGAACTCGGGCTCCCGCCGCACCACCGTGCCGTCGGCGTCGCGGGCGACCTTCACCGCGATCCGCTGGCCGCGCACCTCGACGTGCTCGAAGGACCGGGTGCGGATGCGGCGCTCCACGGCATGCATCCGCACGCCGAGCGTGCCCGTGGAGCGCATCAGCAGATCGGCGAGCTCATCGGCGGCGTCGTGCCTGGCGAGGGCGTGCACGGTCACGGCAGGGCGGCCGTGCTTCATCACGATAGGCGTGAGCCACGCGTCCAGCGCGCCATGGTCCAGGAGAGCATCGACCACCCCTGGCCACAGGCGCGGATCCAGGTCGTCCACGTTCGCCTCGATCTGCACGGCGGAGGTGGGGGTGTCGTGGACGTCGTGGAGCGGTGAGCCGGTGGGATGGCCGACGGGCTCGCCGATCGCCACGCGCACCACGTTCGGTCGGCCCGGGGTGTCCTTCGTACCGGCGCCGATCCCGAGGGCCAGCACGGTCATCGCCGGCTGTGGGCCCGCCGTGGTGGCCAGGCCGCGCAGCAGGGCCACTCCGGTGGGGGTGGCGAGCTCGCCGATGCCGGGGGCGACGCCCGGGGGGACCTTCCGGCCGCCGTGCGCGTGGGGGCCGCCCTGTGCGTGGGCAGGGAGGTGCTCGTCGTGCGAGTGATGATGGTCGTGGTCGTGGTCGTGGTCGTGGTCGTGGTCGTGGTGATGGCCGCGCCCGGGCAGGATCTCCCCGGCCACGGTCGGCCAGCCGATGGCCAGGCGGGCCACGGCCGGCACCGGCACCGGGATGTCCCCGTGAGCGGCGCGGATGCGCCCGGAGCCGACCGCAATCACGCTCGCGGTGCCCTGGGTGATGCCCAACTGCCGCCACGCCTCGCAGGCGCCGATCACATCGGCCAGCGAGTCCAGCGCTCCCACCTCGTGGAAGTGGACCTCGTCGGCCGGCACCCCGTGGGTGGCGCCCTCCGCCTCGGCGAGTCGGCCGAACACCGCCAGCGCCAGGTCGACGGTGCGCTCAGGGACGTCGACGTTCCCACGGGAACGCTCCAGCAGCTCCCGGATCGAGGCCCAGGTGCGGTGCGGCGGGTCGTCGACCAGCACCTCCACGTCGACCTTGACCGCGCGCTGCCCGCCGCGGTCAACGTCGGAGCGGACGAAGCGCACCGAGTCCGGGACCAGCGCGTCGAGCACGCGCTGGACGCCCGCGAGGTCCGCGCCGGCGTCGACGAGCGCGGCGAGCAGCATGTCGCCGGCGATCCCGGCGGTCGCGTCGAGATAGGCGGTGCGGGGCGTGGCGGGATCCATGACCGGATCGTATCGGCCCGGGCTCGCCGAGATCGAGCAGGCCGTCGCGGTCGCTCACGCCTCGTCGGAGACCCCTACGGTCTCTACGGCGACCTCGCCCACCGCCAGCATGGCGGCCACCAGGCCGGCGTTCGGTGAGGAGTGGTGGGTGGCGTCGCGCCCCCGCCCTTGGCCAATACCCCCCAGGGGTATATGGTCGCGGTATGAGCACGCATCACGAGGGGCACGGACGGCAGGGTTCCCACGTCGCTCTCGGCGGCGAGGGCGGCGATCGGGGCACGCACCAGTACGAGGGCCGCGGGGGCCACGACGGCCATGACGCGCACGCCGGGCGCGACATGGATGCCGGGCATCACGGGAGCGGGGCTCACCACGATCACGGCGGCCACGACATGCACGCCGGTCACGACACGCACGCCGGTCACGACGCGCACGCCGGACACCACGGGCACGGGGGACATGGCGGGCACGGCGATCACGTCGCGCAGTTCCGTCGGATGTTCTGGATCATGCTGGTGCTCGCGGTGCCGGTCGTCGGCCTCTCGCCGATGTTCGCGCACCTGATCGGCTACACGATCCCTGACGCGCCGGGCCTCGGCTGGATCGCACCGATCCTCGGCACCGTCATGTACGCGTGGGGCGGGAAGCCGTTCCTCACCGGCGGGCTCTCCGAGCTCCGCTCCCGCGCACCGGGGATGATGCTGCTGATCAGCCTCGGCATCACCGTCGCGTTCCTGTCCTCCTGGGGCGCGACCCTGGGCCTGCTCCACCACGAACTCGAGTTCTGGTGGGAGCTCGCGCTGCTGATCGTGATCATGCTGCTCGGGCACTGGATCGAGATGCGCTCCCTCGCGCAGACCTCCTCGGCCCTCGACTCCCTCGCCGCGCTGCTGCCCGATGAGGCCGAGCGGATCGAGGGCGACCAGATCGTCACCGTCGCCCCCTCCGACCTGCGCACCGGCGACCTCGTGCTGGTCCGCCCCGGCGCCTCGATCCCGGCCGACGGCACCATCGTCGAGGGCCGCGCCGACGTCGACGAGTCGATGATCACCGGCGAGTCCCGGGCCGTCGAGCGCACGGCCGGGGACCGCGTGGTCGCCGGCACCGTTGCGACCGACTCGAACCTGCGCATCGAGGTCACCGCGACGGGAGAGGGCACCGCGCTCGCCGGGATACAGCGCCTGGTCTCCGAGGCGCAGTCCTCCTCCTCCCGCGCCCAGCGCATCGCCGACAGGGCCGCCGCCTGGCTGTTCTGGTTCGCGCTCGGCGCCGCCGTCATCACCGCGCTGGTCTGGGCGCTGCTGGGCATGCCCGACGAGGCCGTCATCCGCACCGTCACCGTGCTGGTCATCGCCTGCCCCCACGCGCTGGGCCTGGCGATCCCGCTGGTGGTCTCGCTCGCGACCGAGCGTGCCGCCCGCGCGGGTGTGCTCGTCACCGACCGCCTCGCTCTCGAGGGCATGCGCACCGTGGACACCGTGCTGTTCGACAAGACCGGCACCCTCACCCGCGGCGAGCCCGAGCTCTCCGAGATCGCCGTCGCCCCCGGCAGCGGGCTCGACGAGCAGAACCTGCTGGGCCTGGCGGCCGCGGCCGAGTCCGAGAGCGAGCACCCGCTCGCCGGCGCGATCCGTGAACGGGCCGCGGCCGACGGGGTCGCCGTCCCCGCCGCCTCCGAAGTCGCCTCCGCCCCCGCGCTCGGCGTGAGCGCGCAGGTCGACGGGCACGAGATCCGTGTGGGCGGGCCGCGCCTGCTCGAGGAGACCGGCGCCGCGGAGCTCGAGGAGGCCCCCGCCTGGCGCGAGGAGGGCGCGATCGTGCTGCACGTGCTGCAGCGCGGCGAGGCCGTCGGCGCCCTCAAGCTCGTCGACGCGGTGCGCCAGGAGTCCCGAGAGGCGATCGACGCCCTCCACGCCCGCGACATCCAGGTCGTCATGATCACCGGCGATGCACAGAACGTCGCCGAGCACGTCGGCGCCGAGCTCGGCATCGACCGGATCTTCGCCGGGGTGCGTCCCGAGGACAAGGCGAGCCGCGTCGCCGCGCTGCAGGACGAGGGCCGCAAGGTCGCGATGGTCGGCGATGGCGTCAACGACGCGCCGGCCCTCGCCCGGGCCGACGTCGGCCTCGCGATCGGCGCCGGCACCGATGTCGCGATCGGCTCGGCCGGGGTGGTGCTCGCCTCCTCGGACCCGCGCGCGGTGCTGTCGGTGATCGAGCTGTCGGGCGCCGCCTACCGCAAGATGCGGCAGAACCTCTGGTGGGCGGCCGGGTACAACCTGCTGTCGGTCCCGCTCGCCGCCGGTGTGCTTGCCCCGATCGGGTTCGTCATGCCGATGAGCGTCGGCGCGCTGCTGATGAGCGCCTCGACCGTCGTGGTGGCGCTGAACGCGCAGCTGCTGCGCCGTCTGGACCTGCGTCCCGAGGCGGTCGCCGCCCGGCGCTGAGGCCCTGCCCTGCTCAGGCCCCCAGCTGCATCGTGGTGATGCAGGTGGGGGCCTCGGCGTCGGTGCGCAGCGTCGTCGTGGCCTCGCCTGCCGCTCCGGCGAGGGTGAGCGTGAGCTCCGTATCCCGGGGCAGCCACAGGCCCAGGAAGCCGTTCGGTGCGGTGGTGCGTTCCTCGTCGATCAGCACCGTCCCGGAGGCGTCCTCGCCCCGCACCGCGAGCTCCTCCTCCGCCAGCTCGCCGAGGCACGTGGTGAGGCTGTGGAGGAAGCACTCATGGGTGCTGGACACGAACGGCGCGACCGAGACGTACAGCTCTTCCGCGGGCAGCTCGAGGGTCGCCTCCCGCCCTGCGGTGTCGGAGAGAGTGAGCGCGTCGGTGCCGACGGAGGCGAGCAGTTCCGAGGGCCGCTCGTGGAGCGGCAGCGCTTCGAGCGCGTCGATCACCTCGCGGGCCGTGCCGGCGGGCAGGTCGTGGGCGGAGAGCAGTTCCTCCGCGGCCGACGGGCCGGCGGAGCAGCCGGCGAGCGCCAGCGGGGTCGCGGCGAGGGCGGCGAGCAGGGTCCGACGCGGCAGGGCGACAGTCATCGGAGGATCCTTCGGGACGACGGCGAGGACGCTCCGACCATACCCGGGCAGGGTATGCGCGAGCTGGGACCGCGGTCCCGCGGCCTCACCTCTCGACGCGAGTCCGCGCCTCGGCCAGCCAGGCCACGCCGATCGCTCGGCCGTCCGGGCACCGCCGATGCGGTGTGCTGAGGGCGTGGAGCACCAAGGGGTGGGCTGCGAGGGTCGCGAGCTCCGACGCCTCGGGCGGCCGCGGCGGCAGCTCGGAGACGGACATGAGCCGGGCCGTCCTTGTTCCCGGCCAGGCCACGGCGCATAGTGGGAGCCATGAGCGAGACGACCGCGACCCAGCAGCCCGCGATCCACCCGATCCCCGAGGGCCTGGCCGAACGCGCCGCCCTCCTCGGAGGCCCGGGCGGCATCCTCGCCCAGGAGCAGATCGACGAGTTCGTTGCCCAGCAGCTGGCCGGCCAGGACCTCGACGGAAAGAGCGTGTGCCTGATCATCCCCGACGGCACCCGCTCCGTGCCCCTGCCGCGGGTGCTGAAGCCGATCCACGCTGCGCTCGCCAGCCGCGCCGCCTCCGTCACGGTGCTGATCGCCCTGGGCACCCACGCCGCCATGGCACCAGAGGCCATCGCCCGCCTGGTCGGCGCCCCTGATGCCGACGGCATCGCGGCCGCCTACCCCGGTTGGAAGATCGTCAACCACGCCTGGGACGACCCCGAGCAGATCGCGGACCTGGGCGAGATCCCCGCTGAGCGGATCAGCGAGCTCACCGCCGGACTGCTGGCCGACACCCCCATGCGGGTGCAGATCAACAAGCTGTGCGTCGAGTCCGACGTGAACCTGATCGTGGGCCCCGTGTTCCCCCACGAGGTGGTGGGATTCTCCGGCGGCAACAAGTACTTCTTCCCCGGCTGCTCCGTGCACGACGTGATCGACGTGTCCCACTGGGTGGGGGCCCTGATCACCGCCAGCCGCATCATCGGCACCCTGGGCATCACCCCCGTGCGCCAGCTGATCGACGCCGCCAGCGACCTGGTGGAGACCGACAAGCTCTGCTTCACCATGGACGTGATCTCCGGCGGCAAGGACCTCAACGCCCTCGCCTTCGGCGACCCCCAGGCGGCGTGGGCCGCGATCGCGAGGATCTCCGCGCTCACCCACATCACCTACGTGGAGAAGCCGTTCAAGCGCATCGTGGCGCTGGTGCCGGAGATGTACGAGGACATCTGGACCGGCGCCAAGGGCTTCTACAAGTCCGAGCCGGTGTGCGCCGACGGCGGCGAGGTGATCATCTACGCCCCCCACATCACCGAGGTGGCCGCGATGCACCCCGGGCTGCGCGACATCGGGTACCACAACATCGAGTACTTCACCAAGCAGTGGGACCGCTTCAAGGACCACCCCTGGGGCGAGCTCGCGCACTCCACGCACGTCACGGGCCTGGGCACCTACGACCCGGAGACGGGGGTGGAGCAGCAGCGCGTGCGGCGCTCCTTCGCCACCTCCATCCCCCAGGAGGTGTGCGAGGCGTACAACGTCACCTACGTGGACCCAGCGAGCCTGGACATCGACGCGCTGCGCGATGACCCCGACACCCTGGTGATCGACCACGCCGGCGAGGTGCTGTTCCGCCTTGCCTCGGAGCGCGAGGGGGTCTGATCCGGGGGGTCTGAGCCTGAGGGGAGCTGAGCTCGACCCGCGGGTCAGACGTCCCGCAGCGGGTTGTCCCGGTCCAGCTCGGCACCGGGACGGTCCGGGAACCCGCGCGGGGAGTCGTAGACGGCCTTGAGCGCCTGCAGCGCGGGCAGCGCCTCGGCTGGTGAGATCCAGAAGGGCTCACCGCTGCCGTGGCCGGCATAGAAGTCGCTGATCAAGGCCGTATGGGAGGCACCCCAGTAGGAGCGGGCCCCTGCCGGGGCCGCGCGCTCGACGACCACCCGCGGCTCCCCGTCGGCGGGCAGCACCGTGAGCTCACGCGCGATCTGCAGGGTCCCGCGCTCGCAGACGATGTCGATCCGGACGGGCAGGTTCGTGGGCGCCCCATTGGTGGCCAGCAGGACGCTGTGCGTGCCGGACGGATGGGTGAGGGTGGCCGTCGCGGTGTCCTCCACCTCGATGGTGCCGCCCAGCACGTCGGTGGAGGCGCAGCCGGCGACGGCGGAGACCCCGCCCAGCAGCCATTGGAGCAGGTCCAGGGTGTGGATGGCCTGGTTGATCAGCAGTCCGCCGCCGCTGCCCGCCCAGGTGCCGCGCCAGGGCCTGGCCCGGTAGTAGTCGGGGGTGCGGTGCCAGGCGACCGTCGCGGCGGCCCCCGTCGGCGCCCCCAGCTCGCCGATGGTCAGCACCCGGTGGGCCTCCTGGACCGTGGCGTTGTACCGGTTCTGGAAGCAGACCCCGATGCGCGGCGCCCCGGGAGCGGCGGCGGCATCGACGATGCGACGGGCGTCCTCCAGTGTGGAGGCCAGCGGCTTCTCCGTGAGCACCTCGACCCCGGCGGCCAGGGCTTCGATGGCGAGGTCGGCATGCTGGTCGTGGGGGGTGCACAGGTGGACGACGTCCGGCGAGAACCGATCGAGGGTCTCGGTGAGGGTGGCGGTGCCGGGCACCCCGGCATCCTGGGCCGCCTGAGCGCGGCGTCCCGGGTCGGTGTCGCACACCGCCACCAGCTCCGCACCGGGCAGCTGGGCGATCGCGTCGATGTGGAGAGGGGAGATGTCGCCGCAGCCGATCACGGCAGTCCTGAGGTTCCGCATCTGTTCTCCTCGTCGAGCGGGACGGGACCCACCAGGATCCGGCGCGGGGACGCTGCCAGGCTACCGATTGCCGTGCCTTGTCGCCGGGCCCGCGGCAGCACATGGCCGCCCCGGACCGGCCGTCATCCAGGTGGGTAGGCTGAACGGCGCCCGTTCCTGCGGGACCCGAGCGAGACCGAGCGAAGGAGTCCCATGACCGCGTCCATGACCCCCATGCAGCTGGCCGGTGAGGACCTGGCCGCCGCCGACCGGGTGGCCACGCTCGTCGAGGGCGCTGCACCCCTCGGCGTCGCCTACTCCGGGGGTGTGGACTCCGCGACCCTGCTGGCCCTGGCCGTGCGCGCACTCGGCGCCGAGAACGTGGTGGCACTGCTCGGCATCTCCCCGTCCCTGGCCGCCGCCGAGCGCCGCGGCGCCCACGAGACCGCCGCGGTGATCGGCGTGCGCGTCGTGGAGGTCGAGACCCACGAGGGGGAGAAGGCCGGCTACATCGCCAACGACGTGGACCGCTGCTACTTCTGCAAGGACGAGCTGTTCTCCCGCATCGACGACGCCCTGGTCAGCGAGCTGGGCCTGGCAGCGGTCGCCTATGGCGAGAACGCCGACGACGCCCTGCGCCCGGACCGGCCCGGTGCGCGCGCCGCCATCGAGCACCGCGTGCTGCGCCCCCTGGCCGAGGCCGGCCTGGACAAGTCCCGGGTCAGATCCGTGGCCCGCGCCCTCGCACTGCCGTGCGCCGACAAGCCGGCCGCGCCCTGCCTGGCCTCCCGGATCCCCCACGGGCAGCAGGTCACCCCTGAGAAGCTGCGCCAGGTGGAGACCGTCGAGGAGGCGCTGCGCGAGCTCGGCTTCGCCGACTCCCGGGTGCGGCACCACGGCGACGTGGCCCGCATCGAGCTGCCTTCGGACGCTCTGGCCCGCTCCGTCGAGCCGGAGGTGCGCACCGCGATCCACCGCGCCGCCATCGGTGCCGGGTTCCGCTTCGCCGCCGTGGACCTGAAGGGCATGCAGTCCGGCGCCTTCACCCTCACCCTGCTGGACCAGCGAGGAGTCCCCCGTGCCTGAGCACGCTGAGCACGCAGGGCAGGCCGGCGGGCGGACCCACGGGCGAATCGACGGGCGGATCGACGGGGTCGCCGAGCTGGACCTGGGCCGCGGTGCCCGCCGCGGGGCCCCGGAGGCCGTGCTGTGCGACGCCAAGAGCCTCGCTCACCTCACCGCGATCGCCGCAGAGTACGCCCGCATCGCCCGCGAGCAGCCCGAGCTCGCCGCCGACCTCGGCCCCGTGCTGTTCACCCGCGCGGACGAGGAGCGGGCGCGGGCCGTGCTCGCAGCGCTGCCCGATGCCCACTGGGAACCGGAGGCCCGGATGGTGGCGTGGCCCGCCGAGCCGCCCCCGCCCGCCGGGGGCCTGGTGATCGTGGCCTGCGCAGGCACCAGCGACCTGCCCGCGGCCCGGGAGGCCGAGCTCACCGCCCGTCACCTGGGGCGCCCCACCCGCCTGATCGCCGACATCGGCATCGCTGGCCTGCACCGCCTCCAGGCCCGCCTGCCCGAGCTGCGCGAGGCCGCCTGCGTGGTGGTCGCCGCCGGCATGGACGGGGCCCTGCCCACCGTGGTGGCCGGTCAGATCAGCGCGCCCGTGGTCGCTCTGCCCACCTCCGTCGGCTACGGCGTGGCAGGCGGTGGCGTGACCGCCGCCTTGACCATGCTGTCGGCCTGCGCGCCCGGCATCGGCGTGGTCAACATCGACAACGGCTACGGCGCCGGGCACCTCGCCGCCCAGATCGCCCGCTGGGCGCCGGCAGATGTGCTCAGCGACACCAACGACCGTTGACTGCGCGCACGCCCGCGCTGGGTACGGTTCTGCGGTGACCACCGCCCCCGCTCCCTCTCCCGCGACCGCCCCGCACCGGCCCGCCGGCCGGTCCGTGGCCCTCACCTCGCTGCTGCTGGCCGCGGCCATCGTGGTGGAGATGGCCGCGACCCTCTCTCTCAAGGGTGCGATCGCCCAGCCGATGCTCTACGTGGTCGTGGTGGCCGGGTACGCGGGTGCCTTCGGACTGCTGGCGGTGGTGCTGCGACGCGGCATGGGGCTGGCCGTCGCCTACGGGATCTGGGGAGCGATGGGCGTGGTGGGCACCGCAATGCTGTCGTCCTGGATCTTCGGCGAGCAGCTGAACGCCATGATGGCCGCCGGGATCGCCCTGGTGGTGACCGGAGTGCTGGCGATCGAGGTCGGCGCCCAGCGGGCACGGCGGGCGACTGCGGTGCCGGCGGCAGGGGAGCAGGTGCGATGAGCTGGGTGTTCATGATCGGCGCGGTGCTGAGCGAGGTCAGCGCCACCCTCACCCTGAAGTCCGCCGCCACCGGCCGGGCCTGGCTGTACGCCGTGGTGCTGATCGGGTACGTGCTGGCCTTCGTCTTCCTCACCGGGGCGCTGCGCACCGGCGTGCCGCTCGGCGTCGCCTACGGGGTGTGGACGGCGGCCGGGGTGGCGCTGACCGCGATCTTCTCCCGCCTGATCCACCACGAGCCGATGACACCGCTGATGATCGCAGGGATCGGCATGATCGGCGCAGGGGTGCTGCTGATCGAGCTGGGCGCCGGGCACTGACCGACAGGAAGATTGCCGCCGGTTGCCACCTGGGGGGACTAACGTGGGCGGATGACCGAAGACCGCGTGACCATCTACGACGTCGCCGCGCACGCCGGGGTGGCACCCTCCACGGTGTCCCGTGCCTTCTCGCGTCCCGGCCGGGTCAGTGCCGCCACCCACGCGAAGGTGATGGCCGCGGCCAAGGAGCTCGGCTACCGCAGCGCACCCCCGCCCGCTCAGGAGCGCGGTCAGCGCCACGACCGCCTGGGGATCGAGGTCCCCGATCTCACCAATCCCTACTTCGCCGAGCTTATCTCCGGCATGCAGGAGGCAGTGAAGGAGCACGACCACATGCTGCTGCTGCTGGACAGCGTGGAGGACGAGGCCCGCGAGCGGCAGAGCCTGCTCAGCGCCGTGGACGTGGTGGACGGGATCGTGCTCGCGGGCACCCGGCTCTCCGACGCCACCCTCAACCACCTCACCAAGCGCATCCCGGTGGTGGTGATGAACCGGCGCGTGGCCGGCCTGGACTCCGTGACCCCCGACTACGAGCACGGCATGGCCCAGGCCATGGCCCACCTGGCCGAGAACGGCACCCGCCTGGTCACCTACGTGGCCGGCCCCGTGAACTCCTGGTCCGACGCGGAGCGGTGGCGCGCGGCGCGGTCCGCGGCGACGGCGCACGGCATCCAGATCCGCCGGCACGGGCCCTACCCGCCCACCACCTCCGGCGGCGAGCAGGCCTTCGAGGACCTCCACGGCGTCCTTCCCCACGCTGTGATCTGCTACAACGACCTGATCGCGCTGGGGTTCCTGGTCGCCGCCCTGCGGGCAGGGGTGCGGGTGCCCGGTGAGCTGTCCGTCATCGGGCACGACGACATCCCCCTGGCCCGTTTCGTCGGCGGGGGGCTGACCACGCTCGCCACCCCCAAGCGCGCCCAGGGACGCGCAGCCGTCGACCGACTGATCCGACGGATCGAGAACCCCTCGGCGCACCGCACCCCGCTGGAGGGGTCGCAGCCGGTGCGCCTGGTCGTCCGGGGCTCCACCGGGCCGCGGCGGGTGAACTGAGCCAGGGCACGGTGGGTGCACTGAGCCGGGCCGTGGCGGGGGCACTGAGGCGGGCCGTGGCGGGCGCGGACCTGTGCGCGGCGAGCGGCAACCGATGACAACCCCGGGCGCGGGGCGGATGAGGCCCGGGATCATGGACCCATGAGCAACGACGCCTACACGCCGCACGAGGACCGCCTGCTTCCCGCGGACCCCGCGACCCGCGAGATCGCCCGGACCCTCTACCAGCGCATGCGGGATCAGCCCATCATCTCCCCGCACGGCCACGTGGACCCCCGGTTGCTGCTCGATGACGAGCCGTTCCGCGACCCCACCAGCCTGTTCATCACCCCCGACCACTACGTCACCCGTCTGCTGCACGCCCGCGGCGTGGATCTCGCCGAGCTCGGCGTCGGCCGCGGACCCCTCGAGGAGCAGGACGCCCGCGCCGCCTGGCAACTGCTGGCCGAGCACTGGCACGCGTACGCCGGCACGCCCTCGCGGCTGTGGATGGAGCACGAGTTCCACCAGGTGTTCGGCCTGGAGACAGTGCTGAGCCCCCGCACCGCCGATGCGATGTACGACGCGATTGCCGAGAAGCTGGCCCGGCCGGAGTTCCGACCCCGCGCCCTGTTCGACCAGTTCCGGATCCAGGTGCTGGCCACCACCGATGATCCCGTCGACGACCTCTCCGCCCACCGGGCCCTCGCGGCCGACGAGGCCTTCACCGGCTCGGTCATCCCCACCTTCCGGCCCGACAAGTACCTCGAGCCCGCCCGGGCCGACTTCCGCGAGCTCACCGATGCCCTCGGCGAGGCCGCAGCGGAGGACACCGGCACCTACCAGGGCTACGACCGTGCGATGCGGGCGCGCCGCCAGTACTTCCGCGACCACGGCGCGGTCTCCTCGGACCACGCCCATGCCGACCCCGGCACCGCCCGGCTCGAGGAGGCCGAGGCGAGCAGGCTGTACACCGAGGCCCGCGAGGGGCGGATCGACGCCGACGCGGCCGTGGCACTGCGCCGTCACCTGCTGGCCGACCAGGCCCGCATGGCGGCCGACGACTCCCTGGTCATGACGCTGCACCCCGCCGTGCACCGCAACCACCACCAGGGGACGTTCGAGAAGTTTGGGGCCGACGTGGGCGCCGACATCCCCACCTCCGTGGAGTTCGTGACGTCTCTGGCTCCGGTGCTGAACGACGTGGGCCTGGACCCCGCCTTCCGCCTGGTGCTGTTCACGATCGACGAGACGGTGTTCTCCCGCGAGATCGCCCCACTGGCCGGCTTCTACCCCTCCGTGTACGCCGGTGCGCCGTGGTGGTTCATCGATGCGCCCGATGCGATCCTGCGCTACCGCCGCGCCGTCTCGGAGACCATCGGCTACAGCCGGACCAGCGGGTTCATCGACGACACCCGTGCGTTCTGCTCCATCCCCGCCCGCCACGACATGGCACGGCGGATCGATTCCCACCACCTCGCCGGCCTCGTGGCCGAGCACCGCATGCGCCTGGAGGACGCCGTCGACATCGCCGACGCCCTCCCGGCAACCCACCCCCGCGAGGTGTTCCGCCTGCCGCAGAGCAGCCCCGCCGCGAAGGAGAACTGATCATGACGGAACCCGCCGGCACTGCACCCACCGGCGCCGCCGCTCCCGAGACGGCCGGCTCCGCTGGGGCTGCCGCGCCTGAGGCGGCCGGCTCCGCCGGGGTTGCCGCTCCTGAGGCATTCGGACGCCTCGTCCACCTGGGCATCGGCAACTTCGCCCGCGCTCACACCCTGGTGGCCACCCAGCAGGCCGGAGGCTGGGAGGTGGCCGCCTTCACCGGCCGCAGCCCCGCCATGGCCGAGGCGCTGAACTCCCAGAGCGGGAAGTACGGCCTGGTGGTGCGCGGTCCCGAGCGGGACGAGGTCGAGATCATCGACGTGATCGACGAGGCCTTCGCCGCCTCCGACGTCGAGGCGCTGGACCGACTGATCGCGGATCCCTTCACCGCGGTGGTCACCCTGACCATCACCGAGAAGGGCTACAGCGCCGGCAACGACCCCGCCACCTCCGCCACCGCACGACTGGCCGGGGCGCTGAGGGCCCGCCGCGAGGCCGGGATCACCGAGCCGATCGCCCTGGTCTCCTGCGACAACCTCTCCGGCAACGGCGCCGTGCTGAAGAAGGCCGTGCTGGACGCGGCCGATGAGGAGACCCGCGCCTGGTTCGACGACCACGTCGACGTCATCTCCACCATGGTGGACCGCATCACCCCCTCGGCCTCGGAGGAGGAGAAGGACCTGGTGCTGCGCGAGACGGGCCTGGCCGACCAGGTGCCCGTGGTGACCGAGCCCTTCACCGAATGGGTGGTGCAGGACGCCTTCCGCGGCCGACGCCCCGAGTGGGAGAAGGCCGGGGTGCAGCTCACCGACGACGTCGAGCTGCATGAGCTGCGCAAGCTGCGCCTGCTCAACGGCTCCCACTCCCTGATGGCCTACGCCGGGCAGCTCGCCGGCTGTGAGCGCGTGAACGAGGCGATCGCTCACCGCGAGGTGCGGGCCCTGGTGGAGACCCTGTGGTCCGAGGCCCGCTCCACGCTGCCCCTGCCCGAGGACGAGCTGGACGCCTACACCACCGCCCTCGAGGAGCGCTTCCGCAACCCCCGCCTGGCCGATGCGCTGATCCGGATCGCCGCCGACGGGTCCGAGAAGCTGCAGGTGCGGGCTCTGCCGGTGATCGCTGAGCGCGGCGGTCCCGACAAGGCTCCAGGTGCCGTCGCCGCCGTCGCCGCCTGGACCCTGTGGGTCACCGAGCGCAGCCGCGATGGCCACGAGGTCGCCGATCCGCGGGCCGAGGGCATCGCCCAGGCCGCCGCGCTCGAGGACGACACCGCGCGGGTGACCGCCCTGGTGGCGCTGCTGGGCCTCGAGGGTGAGAGCGCCGACGCACTGGTCGCGAAGGTGGCGGCGGAGGAGAAGCGCCTTCCGCGGGGCTGAAACCTACCCTCTGCGGCCGCGCGGGTGGCCCGGCCACGTGTCGCGAGCGGGTCCCGCACCGAGGCCCCGGAGCGCTGCTGGACGCTAGGGTGCGGTCCGGGCCGGGGCGGGTCGGTAAGTCAGGCCAGGTCGGCGAGCTTCTCGAAGCGGTCCAGGCGCTCCCGGTAGTAGTCGGCGTGCTCGGGACGCGGCTCGATGCGGTTGCGCACCGGGGCCTCGGCCACCTCGACGCCCGGGGCGGCCTGCTCGAGAGCCAGCACGGCGGAGCCGCGCATCGTGGAGCGGGAGATCGCCACGTGATCGATCGGTGCACCCAGGGCGTCGGCCAGCAGGTGCAGCCAGGCCGGGATCGCCTCGGTCATGCCGCCGGAGAGCACGATCCGCTCCGGGGTCCCGCCCATCTCCGTGAGCTGATCGGCGATGCGAAGGTAGCTGAGGGCCACGCCCTCCATCGAGCCGCGCAGCAGGTCCTCCGCCGTGGTGGAGGCCGACACGTTCGCGTACAGGGCACGGGCACCATCGCGCCACTGGGTGCCGCGCTCGCCGGAGAAGAACGGCACCACCAGCGGGGTGGAGGACTCCGGTGCCGCGGCGAACAGCTCGTCCGTGTCCCAGGCGGAGATGTCGTCGGCCAGGGAGAACTGGTTGCGCGCCCAGTCCAGCACCCGGCCGCAGTCGCTCATGGCGGAGCCGACCAGGGTGCGATCCGCATCCACGCGGTAGGCCCACAGGCCCGTCGGCAGCGTGGGCGTCTCCCCGGTGATCAGCTGGCGGATCGCACCGGAGGTGGCGGTGGAGATGCCCCAGGTGGTGGGGCCCAGTGCGCCGATGCCGATGTTCGCCGCCAGGCCGTCCCCGATCACCGGCACCCACACGGCCTCCTTCAGCTGCGGGAACTCCTTCGCCAGCGGGGTGCCCGCCAGGGGCGGGGCATCGGAGGGATCCAGCGGGGTGCCCATCATCGCCGCGTCCACGCCCACCGCCTCGAGCAGCTCGGGCACGTACTGCCCGGTGCGGCGGTCGATCATCCCCGACCAGGCCGCAGAGGCGGTGCCCAGGGCCGGCGTACCGAGCAGCTTGAGGGCCACGTACTCGCCGAGCGCCATGAACCGGTGCGCGCGGGAGAACACATCGGGGTGCTCCTCTCGCAGCCACGCCAGGCGCGGCGCCGTGTACGAGGAGTGAAGGCGGGCGCCGGTGCGCTCGTGCAGCGCCACCGGGTCCAGGCTCTCGCGCAGCGCGGCCACCTGGGCGCGGCAGCGTGTGTCGGCGTAGGTGATGCACGGGGTCAGCGGCTCGCCGGCCTCGTCGACCACCACCAGGGAGGAGGCGAAGGCGTCGAAGCCGATCGCCATCACGGGGCCGGGCAGCGGATCCGACAGGACCTTCCCCAGAGCCGTGCGCAGGCCCTCGACGATCACGTCTGCATCGATGGTGGAGGTGCCGTCATCGCCGACGGTGAAGCCGTGGGGCTGCTTGTGGGTGCGCTTGCCGACCTCCCGGCCGGTGGCGTCGTACACCCCGGCTCGGGCGCCGCCCGAACCGACGTCCAGGCCGATCACGAGGGGGGCCAGTGCATCCTCATCGGGAATGGCGAAACGGGGCATGGCGTGGGTCTCCTGCGGCTGGGGTCTGTTCCGGCGGTCCTCGGGCAGCGATGCCGGGAGCGGGGTCCGTCCCGTTCAGGATAGGGGCAGGGGCTGTGGCGGTCCCGGACACGCCGCCTGTTGCCACCGGGGCCGGGCCCCCGCTCAGTCCCCGATCACCGACTGCCCCACGAACTCGCCCTCCGCGCAGCCCGGCGGGATCGCGAACACCGCCGAACCGATCGGCGTGGTCCACATGTTCAGCAGGTCCAGGTCCGACAGCCGCTGCTGGATGGGGATGAACTGCCCCTCCAGGTCCGCCTGGAACGAGGTGAAGATCTGCCCCGACTCCGAGAGCGCCCCGCTGCCGGGAGCGGGCGGGTCCTCGTAGTTGTAGGGGCGGCGGAAGATCTCGTCGTGCACGCCCTCGTCCACCCCACGGGCCCGCCGCATGTGCGCGAACTCCGGGATCAGTGGGAAGCCGTGCTCGCTGCGCGCCTCGAAGTCGGCGTGGTCGCCCTCCTCCTGGCCGCTCAGCGGTGCACCGTTGGACAGCTTCGTGCCGGTGGACTGCTCACGCGCGGCCGGATCGGCCTCGTCCCAGCCGTCCAGGTCCATGCGGATCCGGCGGATCACCATCGAGGTGCCGCCGGCGAAGGGACCCTCGTCGATCCACACCACGGTGTCGAAGTGGCTGCTGTCCAGCTGCGGGTTAGCCGAGCCGTCCACCTGACCGAACAGGTTGCGCTGGGTGACGCCCGGGCGCTCGGTGCCGTGGGCCCGACGGAAGCCCTGCTGCACCCAGCGCACCGTGGTGAAGGCGCGGGAGTCCTTCAGCAGCATCCGTGCCGCATGGGAGACCGTGAGCGGATCGTCCGAGGCCACCTGCAGCAGCAGGTCACCGCCGCAGAACTCCTCCTGCAGCTCGTCGATCTCGAAGGCCGGCAGCGGACCCAGCCACGCGGGCACCTCCACCTGTGCCCGCTCCAGCAGGCCGCGCCCGAACCCGAAGGTCACCGTGAGGCGGGCCGGGGCGGTGGCCAGCTCCGGCTCGGTGTCGGCCAGGGCCGGCCGTCCCTGGGTGAGCCGGGCGGCATCGTCGGTGAGCAGTCGCAGCATGCGGATGATGCCTGCGCGGTCCACCTCCTCGCGCAGGTCCAGGGCCAGGTACGACGACGAGGCCTGAGCGGGAGTGCCCACGCCGGCCTGGTGCTCACCATGGAAGGGGAGGGTGGCCTCACCGTGCAGGGGCGCCTCGGCCTGATCGGCGGGCCCGGATGTCGGCCCTGATCCGCGCAGCGCGCGCTCCAGGCCGACGGCCGCCGCGCCGACGCCCAGGGCGCCCGCACCGGCGGTGCCGGCCAGCAGCAGGCCGCGGCGTCCTGGGCGGCTCGGGGCGCGGGGGTCGAGCTCCCCAGGGGAGCCTGCCTCGTGGGTGTGCGGCTGACGCGCGCGCGGCTCGGGGGTCACTCGTCCCCCTCCGCGCCGTGCTCACCGCCGCCGTCGCTGGGCTCCTCCATGCCTCCGTAGTTCTCCTGGGCTCCGGCGAAGTCCTTGACGGTGGCGGTCATGGGGTGCTCGGTGCCGCCCTCGAACTGCAGCACCAGCTCCACCTCGTCGCCGGGCAGCAGCGGCGCGGTCAGACCCATCAGCATGATGTGGTCCCCGCCCGGCTCCAGCAGCAGCTCGCCGCCGGCGGGGATGGGGAAGCCGCCCTCCTTCTCCTGCATGCTCATGCCGCCGGAGCCGTCGGAGGCGGTCTGGTGCAGTTCGACGGCGTCGGCGGCATCGGTGGTGGCACCCAGCAGGATCATCTCGGTGCCGGAGGTGTTGGTGAGGGTGCCGAACACGGCGGTCATGTCTCCCTCGGCGGCCTTCACCCAGGGATCAGTGATGGTCACCGGTCCGCTCGGGGCGGCGGGACCGGTGGTGGTGTCGGCGCCGGGATCCTCGGATGCCGGGTCCTGGTCAGCGTCCTCGCCGGCGCCCTCCCCGGTGGTGCAGGCTGCCAGGGGGAGGGCCAGCAGGGGCAAGGCCAGGGCGGAGCGCACGGCGGTGCGCCGGGACAGGGGGACGCGGGACAGGGGGACACGGGACAGGGGGACACCGGACAGTGGTGTGCGGGTCAGGGTGGTGCGGGGCATGGGGGTCCTTTCTGGACGGCTCGCACCGCCGCGGCGCGAAGGCGCACGGACGGCGGGGAGCTCGGGAGATGGTCTGGCCGGCGCATGGGGCGCCGACGGGGAGTGCCTGACCGGCGAGGTCAGGCGGCTAGGACCAGGGGAGGACCGCGTCGAAGTTGGGGTTCGATCTGGGCGCGCTGGGTGTGCGTCAGGTGCAGGGGTGCGGATGCCGCGCGACGAGGACGGGTCACGAGGACCGGGATCGTCGGGGTGGCGGCAGGGCGCATCCAGAAGCGCCCCAGCCGTGTGGCCAGGGTGAAGCAGCGGTGCAGCACGGACTCACCGCGGTGCAGCAGCACGGTGGTGAGGGCGGCGGCCAGCAGGTGGGCCAGGATCATCGCCGTCCCGCTATGGTCCCCGTGCAGGGCGTGCTGGGCGAGGTCGCCCACACCGTGGGCCGTGTGAGCAGGGGTCTCGGCCACAGGCCCGATGGCGTGAGGGGCAGGGGCGTCGCCTCCCGGGGCGAGATGTCCGTGGTGGACACCGTGGCCGAGGTGATCCCCGGGCGGGGCCACCAGATGGGCCGAGGGATCACTTGGGGTGCCGGCCATGAACAGACCGTGGAACAGGGCCTGGGAGCCGACCACCGCCAGCGCCATCCGCGGCAGGGAGAACCGGGAACCGGCCAGCACCGTGCACACCGCGACCGACAGCCACCACGGCAGCAACACACCCAGGAAGGCGGGAACCAGGCCCCCGCCCAACACGTGGCCGGTCAGCGCGACGGCCGTGGCGACCGTAGCGGCGGCAGCCCCCCGCACAAGGCGCAGGGGCTCACGGCTCGAGGACATGCCCCCATTGTGGCCCAGGGCGACCCTCTGGGCAGCCCTGGACCGAGACCATACCCGTGATCCGTCCGTCCAGCACAGGCCGTGGGGCCGCGGAGGGGCCAGCGGGCCGCCGGATACCACCGAGGTCGTCGTCGATCCCCGTGGGTGCCGGTGTCACGACCGGCGACGCCAGAGCAGTTCGAACCAGAGGGAGGCGCCGTCCTCCAGGGTGTGGATGTCGAACGCACTCTCGTCGCTCTCCCGCAGTGTCTGCCCGACGGAGCGGAGGCGAGAGGAGGCGAGCAGGTCGTACTCGTCCTCGACGCGAAGCACCTGGTAGGGCGAGTCCTCTCCGCCGGTGCCGTCACCGCGGATGCTGTCGAGCGACAGTGCGGCCAGCTTGCGCTCCCTCTCGGAGTCCTTGTGGGCACCGACGGTGCTGTAGGCACGGGCGAGGTGGAGGTGGGCCTGCGGGCTGAGGAACAGCGCGGGCATGTGCTCCCAGATCGTGTCGATCACAGCACGGGCCGCCGTCGCCTCATCGGTGCTCGTGTCCGTGCCTGATCCGTCGGCGAGCAGACCGGCGATCGAGACCAGCGGGTCGTACCGGGGGGCGTCCATGATGGCCGCCCGCAGTCGATCGCGATGCTCCGGGGTCGGGTCGCGGAGGAAGTCCTCCATGATGTTGGGAAAAGTCACGGTGCCTCTTTCGTCGTGCTCCGGCGGTGTCGTCCGGACCGTTCCGGCGGCCCTGGACGTCGGGGTGCGGGCGGGGTCACGGGGTCTCCAAGGTGGTCCAGGTCGTGCCGTCCCAGGCGATCACACCCTGGGACGCGGAGGCGCCGTACAGGACACTGCCGTCGGGCGACCACGCCAGGGGGCCGGTCGCTCCAGTGGCCCGGGGGAGGTTCTCGTGCTGTCCGGTGGAGCGGTCCCAGACCATGACCTGGATGTCGGTGGTGCTGCCGACGGCGACACGGCTGCCGTCGGCGGTCACGGCGATCGTGTCGGCGGCGAGCCCTGGTGGCCGAGGAGCCTCCTGGAGGTCGCCGCTCGGGGACAGGGCGTACAGGCGCGCCTCCTCGGTGCTGTCGGCCGTGCTCTCGGCGGGGATCCCGGTCCCTATCAGGACTGTGCCGTCGGGGGTGTGGGCGACAGCGCGGGGAGCGAACTCCGGTCCCTCCACCTGGGAGATGCGCTCGGCGGTCCCGAGGTTCCACAGCTGGACGGGGGCGGCGGTGCCGCAGACCGCCAGGGTGGTGTCGTCCGGGCTGATGCTCAGGGACAGCGGGAGCAGCGAGCGCACATCGAGGACCGGGGCCGGCGCGCACCCGCTGCCGATCCCCGTCCACAGCCTTACGGTGCCGTCCGGCCCCACGGAGGCCAGCGTGCTGCCGTCAGTGCTGAAGGAGAGGGCGTGGATCGAGGAGCGGCCAAGTCCCTCGAGCCGGGGGCCGTGACCGTCCAGGGTCCACAACACCTCACCATCCGGGCTGGTCAGCTCGATGTGCTGAGGGCCGCCCACAGCGAGCAGTGAACCGTCCGGACTCCACGCGATCGCCCCGGAGAGGTCGTTGTCGAAGCGCCGTGCCACCAAGCCATCGGAGGCGTTCCACAACACCGTTCCGGCGGTCTCGGAGGCACCGGTCGCCTTGCGTCCCCGACCGGCGTTGGCGGCGATCATGGCCCCGTCCGGGGACACGGCCAGGCCGACGGGGGCGAGCACGGACTGATCGACCGCCACCTCGGACGTGCCCGATACCCCTTCGGCCGGGGCGGGGGGCTCCACCGTGCGGCCCTGGTGGCAGGTGCTGGCCCGCAGCTCGGACCCACCGACGGGCGGCGTGTCGTCATCGGGACCGCAGGCCGCGAGCATCGCACCGGCCGGCAGACCGCCGGCGAGCAGGAGGAGCAGCCGACGGCCTCGGCGGAACGGGGCGCGCGCCCCGCGGAGCGAACGGAGCCGATGCTGCGGTGCGGTGCTTGGCCGCGATGATCGGCGGCCGGTCACGTGCGCTTCTCACTGACTGGCACCCCGGCGTCCTGCTGGTACCGCTGGAGCTCTTCGAAGGTGAGGTCACCGGCGAAGCCGGCAAGCAGTTCCGGCTGCGTCAGGTGCTCCCACACCCCGCCCGTGCCGGCGTGCTCGCCGATCGATCCCACGGGCAGGTCCAGCATCATGGAGATGCGGTCCTCCCCGTGCGCCACGCTCACCGGGAGGTCGAGGATCCTGCGGTCGATGTCCGCGCTCATGAGCTGTCAGCCCTCCTCGGTGGGGTCAGGGACGGACGGCTCCGTGGACGCCGGCCGGGGTGCGGGCGAGGTCGTGGATGCCGAGGGGGAGGCGAACCGGGCCGGCGGCAGCGGCGGTGCCACCGCGGCCGGCTTCTGCTCCAGCAGCGCCAGGGCCTCCTCGACGCCCCGTGCGATCTGCGGATCGGCATCAGCCACCCAGGCGCCCGGCGGGTAGGGCACCTCGATGTCCGGCTCCACCCCGTAGTTCTCGATGGACCAGTCCACGCCCTCGAACCAGCTGGCGTACTTGGGCTGGGTGATGCCGGTGCCGTCCACCAGGTCGTAGCGGCCGTCGATGCCGATCACGCCGCCCCAGGTGCGGGTGCCGATCACCGGGCCGATCCCCATCGCCTGGGAGACCGCGTTCACGATGTCCCCGTCGGAGCCGGCCTCCTGGTTGGTCACCAGCACCACCGGGCCGCGCGGGGCGAACTCGGGGTAGGTGCCGGGGGCCTCGTGGCGCGGGTAGTCCCAGGACAGCACGCGGCGCGCCAGACGGTCGGTGACCAGCTGCGAGGTGTGGCCGCCGGCGTTGTACCGCACGTCCACCACGATGCCCTCCTTCGTGGAGGCCTCCCGCAGGTCACGGTGCATCTGCGCCCAGCCGGAGGAGACCATGTCCGGGATGTGCAGGTAGCCCAGTCGACCGCCCGAGAGCTCCTCCACCCGCTCCCGGCGGGAGGCCACCCAGGCCTGGTAGCGCAGCTGGGTATCGTCCGGCAGCGGGGTGACCGCCACCCGACGGTGCCCGCCGTCGCGCTCCAGCACCAGCTCGGTGGGTCGGTTCGCCGCCCCGATCAGCAGCGGCTCCACACCGTCCGGGCCCACCTCGCGACCGTCCACCTGCACGATCGCATCGCCCACCTGGGCGGCCACACCGGGGGCCAGCAGCGGGGAGCGGGCGTCCGGATCCGAGGAGTCGCCGGGCAGGATGCGGGTGATCACCCAGCGATCCCCGGCCCGCTGCAGATCCGCCCCCAGGTACCCGGGCAGCATCGGCGGATCCGCCGTGTACACCGCACCCTGCACGTAGGCGTGGGAGGTGCCCAGCTCGCCCACCACCTCCCACATCATGTCCTGGAAGTCGTCGTCGGTGACCACGCGCTCCAGCACCGGCTCGTACCAGGAGGTCATGGCGTGCCAGTCCTGACCATCCATGTCGGCCCGCCAGAACTGCTGGGCCATGATCCGGTAGTTGTCCCACAGCATGCCGCGCCGCTCGGCCACCGGGTCCACGGTGAGCCGCAGGCGGGCGGTGTCGATCGCGATGCGGGCCGGGTCCTGGTCCTCCGCCTTGCGGGAGGCGGGCACCTGCACCCAGTCCTCGCCCTGCTTGATGACCAGGGACTCCCCGTCCCCGGAGGCCGCCACGTCGGTGACGCCCTCGGCCAGCACGGTCAGCTTGCGGTCGGCCAGGCTCCAGTGCTCGAGGCTGGGGGTGGGCGCCTCGCCCTCCACGCCGGCCCGGGCGGAGCCCAGGATGCCCAGCTGCGGGTGCCGCAGCCACACGAAGCCGCCCTTGACCGCGGTCAGGTGCGAGTACTTCCCGGACTCCACCGGGAACGGCACGATCCGTGACTCGACGGCATCGAGGTCCACGTGCGTGCGCGGCGGACGCTGGGCATCGCCTGCCCCGGCGGGGCTGGTGGCCCCGGCGGGCTGATCGGCCGCCTCCGCATGCGCGCCCTGCGAGGTGCTGTGTGCCCCGCCCTGACCGTCGGCTCCGGATCCGTGCGCCGACGGGCCGGTGCCCCGGCCGTCCTTGCCCTCCCCCGTGGGCTCCTCCTCGGAGGCGGACCAGCCGTCCGGGTGGGGGCCGAAGGGATCGGCGGTGGTGCGCTCCAGAGGGATCAGGAACGGACGCTCGGCATTGACGAAGCCCAGGTCGAACACCATGTCGTCGTAGATGGTCTCGAAGGTGCGCATCGACAGCAGGGCCAGGTGCTTGCCGTCGGCGCTGAAGGCCGGGGCGGAGTCCTGGTACTTGCCGGAGGTCAGGGCCCGGCCGGTGGGGTCGGCGTCCTCGGTGTCCGAGATCATCAACCGGCCCAGCAGCCACGAGTTCGGCTCGGCCCACACCAGGTAGCGGCCGTCCGGGGAGAAGGCCAGGTCGCGGATCTCGCCGCCGTTCGAGCGGCCCACCTCCCGCACGCGGTCCAGGCGCGGAGGCTCGGGCGGGGTGGCCTCGTCCTGCTGCCAGGACTCGGGGCCGGCCTCACCGGTGGTGCGGGCCGCGGCGTTGCGGCCGCGGTGAGAGGTCAGCGCGGGGTCCTCGATGCCGCGCAGCGTCACCAGGCGCACCCGGTTGTCGTGGGTGGAGATCGCCACCTTGGAGCCGTCCGGTGAGGGGACCGCGTGCAGGATCCGGCCCACATCGCCCACATCCAGCAGGGTGGGCTTCCCGCTGCCGTCCAGGCGGGCGACCGCCAGGACGTCCGAACCGACGCCGCCGTCCTCGCGGTCCGACTGCGCCTGCTCGTCGGTGACCAGCAGTGCGAAGGGGGAGCGGCCCAGGGGGCGCACCTCGCGGATGCGCAGCCCGGAGGCGCCGGCCAGCAGGCGGGAGGGCCCACCGCGGTGGGTGAGCACGTGGGCGCTGCCGCGCCACTCCACCAGGCTCGCACGGGCATCGTGCACCGGCCGGATGGCCAGCAGGTTCTCGGTGGCCGACGCCGGACGGGCCAGACGGGAGGCGCCCACGCCGGTGGCCTGCACCTCGACCTCGCGCGGTTCAGCGTCCAGGCAGTCCATCGCGAACAGGCGGCCCCGGGAGGTGAACACGATGCTGGTGCCGTCGGTGGCGGGCTCGCGCAGGTACCCGGTCTCGGAGGTGAGCGAGGTGTGGACCTGCAGGTCCGTGCCGTCGGCCCGCACCGACCAGAGGTTCGCGGTGGCGCGATCCGTGAGTGCGGCGCCCGCGCCCGGGGTGTCCGAGGCGAACACCAGGCGGTCCCCGTACCAGGCGACCCGGGTCTTGGAGGCCAGCAGCTCGTCCAGCAGCGGCTCCCAGGGGCGGGCGGCGTGCTGATCCGGGGAGGCGTCGAGCGCGAGCGCCTCGTGGGAGATCCACAGCTTCGCGGCGGTGCCGCCCTGGTAGTGCTTCCAGGCCGACTGCTCGCGGCGCCACGGGGTGACGACCACGGTGGTGCCGTCCGGGTGGATCGCGGCCTCGGCCGAGCGCCCCAGGGGAAGCAGGACGGCAGTGCCCTCGAGGTCGGTCGCCCACAGCTGCATGTCGCGGGCCAGGGGCGCTCCGTAGCTGGAGGCGGCTAGCACGCGCCCGTCGGACAGCCACCCGGCCACGCGGGTGGAGGGGCGGCCCCAGGTGGTGAGGCGACGGGGCGCGGTGGAGCCGTCGGAGGCGATCACCCACACCTCGGGGCCGCCGGAGGTGCGGGAGGTGTAGGCGACGTGCGCGCCGTCCGGGGAGAAGCGAGGGTAGGACACGGGCGCGCCCTCGTCCGTGAGCCGCCAGGCACGGCCACCGGCGAGAGGGGCCAGCCACACATCGTTCGCGGCGGTGAAGGCGACTGTGTCGCCGTGGACATCGGGATGGCGGAGGTAAGCGGCATGCGCAGGCGTCATCGGCATGCCGGCAAGCCTATGCGTGCGCGTGGCGTGCGTCATACCGGGCCGGGGCCGGTCGAGGTCGTGATAGTTGGCGAAATGATGGCGCCATTGCGCCAACTCCTCGTGTGTCGGCCGCGGGAGGGGGCGTCGATCACCCGCAAGGCCACGGGACGTGTGCGCTGCTTCCTCGTTCGCCGCTGCTCTGCCACGTCTTCCTCGCTCGCCTCTGCTCTGCTACGTCTTCCTCGCTCGCCTCTGCTCGGCCGCCTCGCGGCTCCCCCGAGCCCGCATCGATGGGGTGCCGTGGCAGTCAGCTCGTGAGGGTGATCTCCACCTGGTGCAGTGCCAGGGCGAGATGGGCCCGGGTGAGCGGGGCATCGGGATCCACGGCCCGGAGAGCTTCGCCATCGAGCCCCGCGACACCTCGGGTCGCAGTGCTGTTTCCGGACCCGACGGTGTGCGAGCCGCCGAGCACGGCAAGGACCGCCTGGAGCGCCGGGGCTGCGTCGACCACCGCCCCGACCAACGCCGGTGCCAGCAGATCCGTGAGGATCACGGCTCCCTCGGCACACGTGGCGGCGGCATCGGGATGCACGCGCAGTTCCGCATCACCCCAGATCACGCCCCGCCCGTGCAGCCACAGCACGGCGGCGGCGTGCTCGGGGTCCGACGGCACGTCTGTGAGCAGGGTCGGTGTGGCGTCCACGTCGATCACCGGTGCACCGGCCAGGCGATGCAGCGCAGCGGCGAGCTCCCCGCGGGTGACCTCGGAATCCGGTGCGTAAGTGCCGTCCTCCAGGCCGGGCTGCACTCCCGTTCCGTGCGCCCACGCGATGGCCTCGACAGCCGGGTGGTCGGCTGGGACGTCGATGAAGGAGGCGAGCGCGGGCCGCACCTGGCCGGGGGAGGGGATCCCGCCGGCCCGTGCAGCGGCGGGGTCATCGGTGGTCGAGCTCCTGGTCACAAGGGCGAGGCCCGCAATGGGCACTGCCACGGCGGCCGCAGCCGAACCGAACAGCAGTACAGAGCGACGGGCGGGCCTGGTGCCGGTGGTGGCCGTGCCGGCCGGGGCGGGAGGTGCCGTTGCAGCAGCCACCGAGTGCGCCGGGGCGCTCGGCAGGGACGATGCTGCCGACTGAGGTGGCGCGGCCGGGGGCAGGACCGGACCCACACCCGGGCGGCCCGGCCGGAGGCGCGGCGGGGCGGGACGTCGTGGCGGGGCGGAAAGGCGAGGCGGGGCGGAAAGGCGAGGCGGGGCGGCGGGCCGGTGGGGCGCAGGATGGTTCACAGCCATGCCAGCTCCCTCATCCTGCGCACGATCGCCCAGCTCACCAGCAGGTTCCCCCAGCCGTTGAGGTGGATGTGGTCCGTGGCGACCAGCAGTGGCGGCGTCACCCCGCGTTCGATCGCCTCGTGCGTGGAGGCCTGCTCCAGCAGCCGCAGGTGCGCGACCGGAGGCGCTGTCAGTCCCTCCTCGCTCAAAAGAAGGGACTGCAGATCCACGAAGTGCGCACCGTACCTCTGCTTCTGCGCGGAGTTGACCGCGGTGAGGGCTTCGCCGGTGGGGGAGCCGGCCGCATCGTGCTCGGTGGGCCAGTGCCCCAGCACCAGGGTGTCGTTGGCAGGATCCGCGGCGGCATCCCACATGCGCTGGGTGTGCTCCAGCACCGTGTCCACCTGCAGGATGTTGTTCTTGCCCAGCCACAGCACCTGTCGGGAGCCGTCGGCCACCTCCGCGAGGGAGGAGCGGAAGGTGCCGGTGCGCAGTGAGGCGGCCGCGTCATCGGTCACGAACCGCCAGCTGCCGGAGCTGGCATCGAGCGTGCCCGCGACGCCGTCCACCTCTCCCGGGCAGCGCAGCGGACCGAAGGCCGGAAGGTCCGTGTCCAGGTGGACGGGGACCGTGCCCGAACCGTCGGGCCCCTGATCAGGGCTGATACGAGGACGGGCCAGGCCGCGCATCAGCAGGGCGTGCCCGGACTGCGTGGCACCCACCCCGAAGGCGTGCACGGGAGCGGGGGCGGCGGCCAGTGCCAGGTGCTCGTGGATCCGGATCGGCCGGGGAGTGCCCTCGGTGCCGCCCTCGGAGCTCATCGAGGAGGAGCCCCACAGGGTGATCGGGCGCGCGTCCTGAACCGGGTTCAGCAGGTGGCGGGAGGCGTCCGTGCCGGGGGCCGAGCCGCTGCCGGTGCCGGGCTCGGCGGGGGCAACGGGGGACAGCGGCCCAGGCATCGCTGACCTCCCCTTCCGCTGACGGCAGGCGCTCCCACCGGCGCCCGCGATTGCCCACTGTACGGGAGCGGGTGCGGGCGGGCGAGGGGTGTTGCGAAGACCGGGGCGAGGTCCTGATCACGGGCCGACAGCACCCGCTGCGCTCATGTCTGTGACAGCGTGGGGCGCGCCGTCAGCTGAGACCCGCTCACGGCTGTGCGGGGTCGCCCTCCACGGGACCGGCGGTGTTGGGCTGCCATCCCAGGGCGGGGGCCACGTGCTGCGCGAAGTTCTCCAGGATGTGCAGGTTCAGCTCCACCCCCAGCTGGGAGGGGATGGTGAGCATGAGTGTGTCGGCGCTCATCACCGCGGCATCGGCGCGCAGCTGCTCCACCAGCTGATCCGGCTCGCCCACGTAGGTGCGGCCGAAGGTGGAGCGGTGCCCGTCGATGATGCCGATCTGATCGGCACCGCTGCCCGAGCGCAGCCCGAACATCAGCGCATCCTGCTGCGTGACCACGGGAAACACGCTGCGGGAGACGGACACTCGCGGCCGGTGCGTGTGGCCGGCTTCGGCGAAAGCGGAACGGAAACGATCGATCTGCTCTGCCTGAAGCTCGCCGAAGGAGGCGCCGGTGGCCTCGGTCAGCAGCGTCGAGCTCATCAGGTTCAGCCCCTGGCGGCCGACGGTCTCGGCGCTGTCGCGCGAGCCCGCACCCCACCAGATCCGCTGGATCAGACCGGGGGAATGGGGTTCGATGCGCAGTCCTGCCCCTGGCTGCACGGGGGCGCCGTAGGGCTGCTGCGAGGCGCGGGCCATGGGCTCGCCGCGCACGGCCCGCAGGAACAGCTCGAACTTCTCCCGGGCGATGTCCGCGCCCCGCGGATCGGTGGAGCCGGTGTAGCCGAAGGCCTCCCAGCCGCGGTCGGCCGGCTCGGGGCTGCCCCGGGACACTCCGAGCGCCACCCGGCCATCGGCGATCAGGTCCAGCGCGGCCGCTTCCTCCGCCAGCTGCAGCGGGTTCTCGTAGCGCATGTCGATCACACCGGTGCCCACCTCAATGCGCTGGGTGCGGGCTGCGACGGCCGACAGCAGCGGCATCGGAGAGGCGGACTGGGTGGCGAAATGGTGCACGCGGAAGTAGGCGCCGTTGACGCCGAGCTCCTCCGCGCCGACGGAGATGTCGATCGCGTCGTGGAGCATCTGCCGGGCGGAGAGACCGCCGTGAGCGGCGGCGTGGCCGTAGTGGCCGAAGCTGAGGAATCCGAAGGCACGCATGATGGCCACCACCGTACACGGTGATTGAATATTCGATCAATGGGTGGGACGAGCTCGACATGGGACGAGCTCGACATGGGAGGAGCTCAAGAGGTGGGTCGCGCAAGCGGGCGCCCGGCTTGCGGCCGCAGCGCCCCGGGCCCACGTGGACGTTCCCGTTCGATGAGGGGCGAATCCTGGAACGGGAACGTCCCCACGGGAGCGTCCCGTTCGGCCGGGGGCGGGGCAGGTCAGCAGTTGTGGCCGGCCGGCGGGGGCCCGAGGGAGCGGCCGGGAAGGAACGTGCCGGTGTGCAGTGAGTGCCGCACCGGAAGGTCCGCCCCCTCCAGCAGCTCCTCCATGCGGACCACGGCATCGCGGACGACCTGCCGGACCGGCAGCTGCACCGTGGCCAGGCCGATCAGGTCCAGCCCGTCACCCAGTCCGTCGAATCCCACGGTGCTGACGTCCTCGGGAACACGCAGACCGCGCTGGGCGGCCGCCCGCAGCAGCTCCAGCGCCACGTAGTCCACCGGGCAGACGATGCAGCCGGCCCGCTCCTCCCGGGCGACGTCGAGGGCGCGCCCCACGCCCTGCTCGACGGGCAGCAGGTCCACCGGGACTGCAGACACCCCCAGTTCAGTGCATCGGTCCACCAGGCTGCGCATGCGCAGGTCGAACACCCGGGAGTAGAGGACGGGGGCCTTCAACACCACGACACGGCGATGGCCGGCGGCGGCGATCTGCTCGGCCATGTCGCGACCGTGCGCCTTCTCGTCGTAGCTGACCGATTCGATCCGCGGATGAGTGTTCGGACGACCCACGATCATCATCGGGATCCCGGTGACCGTCTCGGCGAGATCCTCGGCAGCGGTGACGCCCGTGCCCACGAACACTCCCGCCACGCGCAGTCCCATGAGCCGATGCAGACCTTCGATCTCCGTGGGCCCGTAGTCGTGCCGGTGGGCGGTGACCGAGACCAGGGTGCGCTCGGCGGCCAGGACCGCACGGTGCATCTCCGCGTGCAGATGGCCGTAGGCCGGGTTGGTGGCGTCGCGGATCAGCAGTCCCAGCTGCCTGTTGCTGCGGGCGGCCAGCCCGCTGGCCACGAGGTTGTGCACGTAGCCCATCGCGCGGGCGGCTTCGTGGATGCGGATCTGGGCATCGGGGGAGACCTTCTCGCCGCCGTTCTGGAACACGCGGGAGACGGTGGAGCGCGAGACCCCTGCCGCCCGCGCGACGTCCTGCATCGTCGGTGGACGTGACCTTCCCATGCATTCCCTCCTGCCGGATCGCAGCGCTCGGCACCGAGGGCTGGATCGGTATCGCAGCAGGGTAGCCGAGTCCGTGAACGGGACCTCTGCCGGGGGGTGACGGTCCGGTGAAGTCGGCACGTGTGGTGTACGCGACCAGGTCGGGAAATGGTGAACTTCTGACGCACATCCGGTGACGCGGTCGTGGAGGAGCGGGGACGGGAGGTGCAGATCCCGACGAAACGACGGCGACCCATCGCAGGTGGGAGCGCTCCCACCTGCACTGCCATCGTGCGTTAACGTGGCATTAACCCTGGTCAAAGGGGTACTGGCGCGACCTTCGCGGCCCTCCCTAGGTTGTGGTCGTCCCCGCCGACCGGAGCCCGACGGGCACCGGGACCGCTTCACAGCGAGCACAGAACTGGGAGCGCTCTCATGACCACCGCGACCCGCAGGTCACCGTCATCGCGCACCGCTGCCCCGTCGGGCGCGAGGCCCACCGACGCCGCCAACGAGCTCTCCACTGCCGCCGTTCACGGGGCGAACTCCACGGAGGCACCCGGGAGCACCGGCCATCCCCCGCACCGTGGGAACGACGCCATCCGGGCACGCACTGAGCAGCGCAGGCGATCCCCTCAGCGCCGCCGCCGCACCCGCCGCGACGCGGCCCTGTTCCTGGCACTGGTCGCCCCCAACCTGGTGGCCATCCTGGTGTTCTCGTACTACCCCTCGCTGTACAACATCGGCCTCAGCTTCACCGAATGGGACTTCGTGGAGCCCACCCCCGAATGGGTGGGGCTGGAGAACTACCAGGACCTGTTCACCGACCCCGCCTTCGGCCAGGTCCTGCTGAACACCCTCATCTTCACCGGCGTCAGCGTGGTCGGCTCGATCATCGGCGGAATCCTCCTGGGCAGCCTGCTGGCCACGAAACTGCCGCTGACCGGATTCGCCCAGACCATGGCCTTTGCCCCGCACATGCTGCCCGGCGCAGCCGTCGGCACCCTGTGGCTGTTCATCTTCGATCCCAACTATGGGCTCTCGCGCTGGCTGTTCTCCCTTGTCGGTGCTTCCTCACCGGCCTGGACCACCACCTCGGACTGGTCGTTGTGGGCGATCACTATCGCGTACACCTGGCAGCGGCTCGGCTTCGTCACCGTCATCTGCTACACCGCGATCCTGGACCTGCCCCGCGATATCTACGAGGCCGCCGCCCTCGACGGTGCCCACGGCTGGACGCTGCTGCGGCACATGACACTGCCGCTGCTTAGCCCCATCACGTTCTTCCTGTCCATCACCGGCGTCATCTCCGCTGCCCAGGCCTTCGACATCATCTCGATCATGACCGGGGGCGGGCCGGGGAACTCCTCCTCGACCCTGAGCTGGATGGTCTACGAGGAGGCGTTCCAGAAGTTCGACATCGGCTCCGCCTCTGCCGCTGCCACGATCCTGCTGGTCATCCTGCTGATCCTCACGTTCATCCAGGTCCGTGTGGGAGAGAAGAAGGTGAACTACGACTCATGAGCACCCACGCCACCACCAACTCGTCCGAGATCCGCGACACCGCTGACGCCCCGCTCCGCCGCCGCGCCCGCGGCCCGCGTCGACCGGCGTGGCGGACCGCCCTCTTCATGGTCGGGATCACCGGCATCATCGCCATGTTCTTCGTTCCGCTGTACTGGCTGTTCTCGTCGGCCTTCAAACCCCAGGACGCCATCTACACCTGGCCGCTGCAGTGGATCCCCACCGAACCGACCCTGGCGAACTTCGCCGAAGCCTGGTCCACCGCGCCGTTCGACCGCTTCTACCTGAACTCCATCATCACCACGGTCGTGGGCACCGGGCTGGAGATCCTGCTGGCGATCCTGTGCGCCTACGCCTTCGCCTTCGTCGAGTTCCGCTTCAAGAGGATCGTGTTCGTGCTGATCATCGCGTCGATGATGCTGCCCGGCCACGTCACGCTGATCGTCAACTACATCACCGTGGCGAACCTCGGGTGGCTGAACACCTACCAGGGTCTGATCCTGCCCGGCATCGCCAGCGCCTTCGCCATGTTCCTCCTGCTGCAGCACATGCGCACCATCGACGTGGACATCATGAAAGCAGCGGAGATCGATGGCGCCGGGCACCTGCGCCGCATGATGACCATCGCCGTGCCGCTGTCCTCGCCGATGATCCTCACCGCCGGCCTCATCGTGATGGCCGGCAAATGGAACGAGTACGTGTGGCCGCTGATCGTCACCAGCACCACGGACATGCGCACGCTGCCCATCGGCCTGCTCTTCCTGCGCAGCCAGGAGGGCTACTCGAACTGGGGCGCCATCATGGCCGGCACCGTCTTCGTGTCGCTGCCGATGCTCGTGCTCTTCTTCCTCGGCCAGAAACGGATCATCGGCGGTCTCGCCGCCGGTGCCCTGAAGTGACCCGGCCCCGTCACTGAACATCGCCGCCACACGGCGCATCCGCCCCAGCGTCGGCCCTGCGCCGCCGCCCCTGTCCCACCTCGACCTCCATCCCACGACCCAACCCGATCGCACCTTCCCAAGGAGATGTCCATGACCAGCCCCCGTTCCTTCTCCCCGTCGCGTCGCAGCATCCTGACCGCTCTCGGGCTCGGCGCAGCCGGCGCCTCGCTCGCCGCCTGCGGCTCGCCCAATGGCGGCAGCTCGGAGGACGCTGACCAGCCCGTCCGCGACGGCTTCGGCCAAGCCGACATCACTGTGCCCGACGAGTACAAGGACCGCACCCCGATCCTTTTCTGGGCGCCCTTCACCGGCAACAACCTCGAAGTCCTCAACGGCCTGTTCACCGCGTTCAACGAGTCGCAGAACGACATCGTCGCGGTCGCCGAATCCGTGGGCGGCTACGCCGACCTGAACCAGAAGTTCACCGCCGCGCTGCAGGCCCGCACCGTGCCCGACATCGTCTGCTTCCCCGAGATGCAGTGGCTGCAGTTCTACTTCTCCGACGCGCTCGCCCCGCTGGATGATTATTTCGATGACGAGTGGAAGCTCGACAACTACATCGACAACTACACGCCCGAGTGCAAGGCGGCGGGCCAGACCTATCTCGTGCCCTTCGCCCGCTCCACGCCGCTGTTCTACTTCAACCGCACCCGCTACCAGGAAGCCGGACTGCCGGAAGAGGGCCCCGAGACCTGGGAGGATCTCGCCGAGTTCGGCAAGGAGCTCTCCTCGATCAAGGTCGAGGGGCGGCCGCTGAGCGCGCTCGCCTTCTCCACCGACGATGCCTGGCACTCGCAGGCTGATATCTGGGGCTTCGGTGGCCGCAACAGTGACGACGACTTCCAGGTCACCATTGACGAAGCGCCGGGGATCGAGTGGCTGGAGTTCCAGCGCAAGCTGATCCACGAGGACAAGGTCGCCTACATGGCCAAGTCTGCTGGCACCGACTTCGAGTCCGGTGTCGCCGCCGGCAAGCGCGGCTCGACCGCAGGCCTGACCGGCACCACGAAGGCCGTTGGCGACAAGTTCGAGGTCGGCACCGCCTACATGCTCGCCAAGGAGGGCCAGGAGAAGGCCGTGCCGACCGGCGGCTCCGGGCTGTCGATCGTCCGCGCTGATTCGAAGGACCGCCAGGACGCCTGCGCTGAGCTGTTCCGCTTCCTGGGCACGCCCGAGAACTCCGCGACGTGGCACATCGGCACCGGCTACGTGCCGATTGTCAAGGCCGCCCGCGACACCCAGGAGGTCAAGGACCTCGTGGCGAAGGACCCCAACTACGAGGTGGCCCTCAACCAGCTGGAGAACGCCCGCACCGCCGATTACACCAACTGGTTCCAGTCGGCGGTCACGGAGATCTCCACGGCCGTCGCACAGGTGCACGGTGACGGCACCGACCCCAAGACGGCGCTGGGCTCCATCAAGGATTCCCTGCAGGAGATCCTCGACGACAACCGCGAGGACATCGAGAAGATCGACTTCGAGAGGATCTGAGCATGAACACGCTCGCCACGAGCGCATCGGACGTGCCGAGCTCTGGCACCTCAGGCGCCGCGGGGGCGTCGCGCAGCGGCGCCCCCGGCACGGCCGGTGCACGGCCCGACCGTCACATCCCGCAGCTGGTGGGCCATCGCGGCGCTGCGGCGCTTGTCCCCGAGAACACCCTGCTCTCCTTCCGCCGCGGGATCGCCGACGGGGCCGTGCTGCTCGAGTGCGACGTGCACCTCAGCGCCGACGGCCGCGACGTGATCATCCACGACGCCACCATCGACCGCACCGCCCAGCCCGATTCCCCGCTGCGCACCGGATCGGTCGCGGAGCTCACCCGCGAGCAGCTGGACCGGGTGCGGGTGGGCAAGGACCAGCGCATCCCCACGCTCACCGAGGTGCTCGATGTCGCTGTGGGAGAGGGCGGCACCCGGATCCCGCTGCTGGTCGAGGTGAAGGCCCCTGCCGCCACCGCGCTGGTGATGCAGATCCTCACCGCGTACTTCCGGGACCAGGACTTCGCGGAGAGAGCGTCGGCCCCCGCGATGGTGATCTCCTTCCACCCGGAGGTGCTGCAGGAAGCGCGGGCAGTTGCCCCGCACATCCCCCGCCTGCTGACCACCACGGAGACCTCCGAGCAGTTCTTCACCACGGCCGTGGAGCTCGACGTCGCCCAGATCGGTGTGCGCATCGCCGACGCCCGTCAGGCGGATGTGGAGCGCGCGCGGCAGCTCGGCATCGAGCTGAACCTGTGGACCGCTCGGTCCGAGGAGGAGCTGCACCGGGCACTCGAGCTGGGCTGCGACACCATCACCGTCGACGATCCTCGGTGGGCCCGCGAGATCATCACCGGGGCCGGATCACCGGATGCCGGCCTCCCGGGCCGGGAATCCGAGAGGATCGGGGCATGACACGCACCCAGCCCCTCGTCGTCGGCCACCGCGGCGCTGCCCACCTGGCCCCGGAGAACACCCTGTCCTCGTTCCGTCGGGCCCTGGCCGACGGTGCTGACCTGCTCGAATGCGATGTGCACCTGAGCCGTGACGGGCAGGTGATCGTCATGCACGACGAGACCATCGACCGCACCGCGAACCCGCACTCCCCCCTGCGCGCCGGCGCCATCGCCGATCTCACCGCCGAGGAGCTGGGGCGGGTGCGGCTCCAGCACGACGAGCACGTGCCCACCCTCGCGCAGCTGCTGGACCTCACCACCGTGCCGCTGTTCATCGAGGTCAAGGTGCCCGCAGCCGCCCGCGCCGTGGGAGAGCTGCTGGCCCAGCTGGAGGAGGGCTCCACCCAGGCCGCCTCCACCGTGATCTCCTTCCACCCCGAGGCGCTCACCGAGATCCGACGCACCAGCCCGGACACCCCCGTCTCCTACCTGGTGAGGACGATCGACGAGCAGGCGCTGGCCACGGCCCGGGAGCTGGGCGCCACCGCCATCGGTCCTGCGATCGACGGCCTGTGCCTGGCCGCGGCGCGTGCTGCGCGGGAGGCGGGACTGCGTGTGCATCCGTGGACGATCAACACCCCGGAGCAGCTCGCGGTGGCCCTGGCCTGCGGCGTCGACTCCATCACCACCGACGATCCCGGATGGGTGAAGGAGCAGCTCGCGGAGCGATCGACGCACCGGTGACGCGGCCGGAGGGAGGGCTGCACGGCTCTGTTGTCAAGGATGCTTGACATGCATGTCAAGTGACCCTTACATTTTCTGGCATGAACACCGATGCCCCCACCCCCCGCACGACGACCACCAGTCCTGGCACGAAGCCGACCCGCACCTTCGCACGCCTGTTCACGCTTGGCGGTGTGCTCTACGGCCTCGGCCTGCTCGCCGCCGGCTTCGCCCCCTCCATCGGGATCCCCGCCTGGTGGGCCGCGCTGATCGTCCTGCCCGGCATCGGGCTGATGGCCTGGGCCAACGTGCTGATGTACCGCAGTGGCGACGAGTTCGAGCGCGCCAAGAGCGCCGAAGCGATCCTCCTGGCCTTCGCGATCTCCACCCCGCTGATCCTGTCCGTGGGCGTGCTGCAGTTCTATGTGCTTCCCGAGCTCAACTGGATCTTCGCCTTCTCGATCCTGATGGTCTCGTGGATCCTGGGCACCATCGTCTCCGCGATCCGCTACCGCTGAGAGGGCCGGCATGCGCAACGACATCAAGGCCCTCCGCACCGATCGCCGCTGGTCCCAGGCCGAGCTCGGCACTGCCCTCGGCGTCTCCCGGCAGACGGTGATCGCCCTGGAGAACGGCAAGTACGACCCCTCACTCCCGCTGGCGTTCAAGATCGCCGAGACATTCGAGAAGCAGATCGAGGAGATCTTCCACCCCGACTCGGAGGGCTGACCAGGAGGGTTCCCAGGATCGTGCACGGTGAGGCGGCCGATGCCCCGTCCCTCTCAGCCCTCGTTGCGGACGGTGAGGTCCGCCCCGCCCTCCTCGACCTCGCCGATGACCCGCCAGGTGACCTCGGGCAGGTTCAGCTCCTCGTCCGCGGCCGTCACCGTGCAGGTGGTCTCCAGGCTGGTCCCGTCGATGCCGTCCGCGCAGTCCACCAGGAGGTCCACCCTCTCGGTGCCCTCCCGGATCTCCGGGGCCGTCTCTCCCAGGATCGACTCGATGTCCTCGGCCGACGCCGGCAGCGCCACCCAGCCGTTGCTCCACTCGTGACCGACCTCGTCGAACGGGGCACGCCAGGCATCGGCGCCTGTCCGGCCGCCGGAGCCCCCGTCGTCGGCCCCCTCGCCGCCGGAGTCCCCGTCGTCGGCCCCTTCGCCGCCGGGGCGGGCCTTGCCACCCTCATCGGCGGGCTGCTCGGTGGGGTCCGCGGACGCCTCGACCGACGGCGGATCCGCGGGTGTCGTCTCCTCCGGCTCGTCGGGGCCGCAGGCGGCCACCGCGCCGACGGCGAGCAGCGTCACGCACCCTGCGCCGAGCCGACGCAGGCCAAGACCATTTCGGTGATGGTTCATGAGTCCTGTGAACATGGTCTCCCCCAAGTCCGTTCGCACCGGACCGCTGATCGGCCGGGCCTTGCCACCATGCTTCTGTGCAGGTCATGCGCGGTCAATACCCCGCGACCAGGGGGTCTCACCAGGTGAGTGCATATGGACAGTCCCGACGCCACCCCCACGGGACTCCGTACTCTGGGGTCGCTGTGACTGCTTCGCCCCGCACCGGGGCCATCCGAAAGGACCGCGATGCTCGCTTCGACGCTCCAGGCCACCTACGACCAGGTGCTGCGCCGCAACCCCGGCGAGCCCGAGTTCCACCAGGCCGTCCGCGAGGTGTTCGAGTCCCTCGAGGTCATCCAGGGCAAGTACCCCGAGTACAACGACCGCAGCATTCTGATGCGCATGTGCGAGCCCGAGCGGCAGATCATCTTCCGCGTCCCGTGGGTGGACGACAAGGGTGAGGTGCAGGTCAATCGCGGCTTCCGTGTCGAGTACAACTCTGCACTGGGCCCCTACAAGGGGGGCCTGCGCTTCCACGCCTCGGTGAACCTGGGCATCGTGAAGTTCCTGGGCTTCGAGCAGATCTTCAAGAATTCCCTGACCGGTCTGCCCATCGGCGGCGGCAAGGGCGGCTCCGACTTCGACCCCCACGGGCGCTCCGACGGCGAGGTCATGCGCTTCTGCCAGTCCTTCATGACCGAGCTGCACCGCCACCTGGGGGAGTACACCGACGTGCCCGCTGGTGACATCGGGGTCGGCGCGCGCGAGATCGGCTACCTGTTCGGTCAGTACAAGCGCCTGACCAACAGGTACGAGGCCGGTGTGCTCACCGGCAAGGGCCTGGACTGGGGCGGCTCCCTGGTGCGTAAGGAGGCCACCGGCTACGGGGCGGCCATCTTCGCCGACGAGATGCTGCGGGCCCGCGGCTCCTCCTTCGAGGGCCGTCGTGTGGCCGTCTCCGGCTCCGGCAACGTGGCCATGTATGCGATCGAGAAGACCCACCAGCTGGGCGGTGTGCCGATCACCGCCTCGGACTCCTCGGGCTACGTGGTCGACGAGGACGGCATCGACTTGGAGCTGCTCAAGCAGATCAAGGAGGTGGAGCGCGGTCGCATCCACGAGTACGCCGAGCGTCGCGGCGGCAGCGCTCGCTTCGTCAAGGATGGCTGCGTGTGGGACGTGCCCGTGGCGATCGCGATCCCCAGCGCCACCCAGAACGAGCTCAATGCTGATGCCGCCCGCACGCTGGTCAAGAACGGCGTCGAGGCCATCTCCGAGGGTGCCAACATGCCCTGCACCCCCGAAGCGGTCAGCGTGTTCCGCCAGGCCGACGTGGCCTTCGGCCTCGGCAAGGCCGCGAACGCGGGCGGCGTGGCCACCAGCGCGCTGGAGATGCAGCAGAACGCCTCCCGTGACACCTGGAGCTTCGAGCACACCGAGGAGCGCCTCACCCAGATCATGAAGAACATCCACACCACCTGCCTGGAGACCGCCGAGGAGGCGGGGCGTCCGGGTGACTATGTGGTGGGTGCGAACGTGGCCGGCTTCCGCAAGGTGGCCGATGCGATGATCGCCTTCGGCGTGATCTGATCCCCGAGCCCTAGGGGCTCCCTCCCGCACACCGACCCCTCGACGGCCGGCATCGCTTCCCTGCGGGGCCGGCCGTCGGGCGTCGAGCGACCGCTGCCTGCAACGAGACACCGCCTGTGATGGCCGACTCACCTCGTCAGATGGGAATGATTCTCATGCGCTGGTAGCCTGCCGTGCATGACATCACTGCGAACGATTATCACTAGTCGTCGGGCGGCGTCGCTGCTCGGCATCGGCGTGCTCGCCCTGGCCGCCTGCAGCCCCAGCGCCACCACCGGTGGGGGAGCCTCCGACGGCGGGGGAGCCTCGGACGGCCAGACCGCCACCAGCTCGGACCGCACCGAGGTCGCTGCCCTCACCCCGCGCATCGTGCTCGCCCACGACGGCGGCGTGACCACGATCGACTCCGCGGACGGCACCGAGCTGGGCAGCGCCGAGGTGGAGGGCTACGTGCGGCTGAACCCTGCCGGCGACGGCCGCCATGTCGCGCTCAGCACCGCGGACGGGTTCACGATGTACGACACCGGTCTGCTGGCCCAGGGCCATGGCGACCACTTCCACTACTACGTGCAGGACCCCGCGCTCACCGACATCAGCGTGGCGGCGCCCCACCCGGGCCACGTGGTCCCGCATGCCGGCCGCACCGCCCTGTTCGCCGACGGCACCGGTGCCATCACCCTGTTCGATCCCGCCTCCCTGGCCGACGGCTCCCTCGGCGAGGTCGAGGAGACCAGCACCGAGGATCCGCACCATGGCGTTGCCGTGCCGCTCGAGGACGGGGGGCTGCTGCTCACCCAGGGCACCGAGGACGAGCGCAGCACCGTGCAGGTCAAGGATGCCTCCGGCGCTGTCGTGGCCGAGACCGACGACTGCCCCGGCATCCATGGCGAGGCGGCCGCGCAGCCCACCGAGTCCGGTGACGTGATCTCCATCGGCTGCGAGAACGGACCGGTCGTCTACCGCGACGGCGAGTTCCACAAGGTCGCCGTGGACCAGGAGTACCAGCGTTCCGGCAACCAGAAGGGCCATCCCTCCTCGCCGATCGTGCTGGCGGACCACAAGGTGGAGAAGGACCCGGCCGGCGGTATCGAGCGCCCCACCGAGATCGCCCTGATCGACACCCGTGACGCCACCATGCGAACCGTGGACCTGGGCTCGCCCTACTGGTTCCGCTCCCTGGACCGCGGCCCGAACGGCGAGGCCCTGGTGCTCACCTACGACGGCGAACTGAACATCCTCGACCCGGAGTCCGGTGAGATCCTGCACGAGGTGCCGGTCGCCGCGGAGTGGACCGAGCCCGAGGAGTGGCAGACCCCCGGCCCCATGATGGCCGTGGCCGACGGCACCGCCTTCGTGGTGGACCCCGCCTCCAAGAAGATCACCATGGTGGACGTGGCCAGCGGCAAGACCTACCGCGAGCTGGAGCTGACCGTGGAGCCGCACGAGATCCAGGTGACCACCGGCACCGCTTCGGGCGAGTACACGGTGGGGCACGCCCACGACCATGAGGATGACGCGCACGCGGACGATGAGCACGGCTCCGGTGCCAGCGATGCCGGCGGCCACGAGGGCCACGACCACGGCGAGGAGGGTCATGACGACCACGACCACGCTGATGAGGGTCACGATGACCACGACCACGCTGATGAGGGTCACGAGGACCACGGCCACGAGGACCACGGCCACGAGGACCACGGCCACTGACCCTCCCGGTCAGCGAACCTCCCAGTCCTCCACGTCCCCCGGGCCCACTCGCATCAGCGGGTGGGCCCGCGGCGTGGTCCCCACGGTGGGAAGGTGCGGCAGGTGCTCGGGTGCGCGGGCGGTGACCTTGCGTCGCAGGTGCTCCAGTTCGTACTCCAGCTGCCCGCTGGTCACCGGGATGGCCTCGACGGGGTGGGAGCGGGTGCCGGCACCGGGTGGCCGCAGGATCCGGGTCGCATCGAAGCGGTAGCCGCGGTCGGTTGCCTCTTCCTGTAGGGCGCTGAGGTAGGCGCCGATCGCCACCATGGGGTCGGGGTGGGCGAGGAAGCGGTGTAGCTGCGGATGGTTCGTGTACCCGCGGGTACCGCCGGCCAGCACCTTCTGGGCCAGCAGCGCTTCACGCCAGCCCGCCACCAGGGCGGCCCGGTCCAGCAGGGACGGGTGCAGGCTCCACAAGCGCACGGTCCTCCTCCCCTCAGCCGGCCACGCGCCGCGCGCGGGCGCTGACCGCGTCGGCCGTCGAGATCGCCTGAGACGTGTAGCCGGAGCCGAACAGGTGCACGTGGGCCAGCAGTCCGAACAGCACGTGCGCCGGCAGGTCCTCGCGCCAGCCCTGCGGCAGGGGATGGGCCTGCTCGTACCCGGCGTAGATCTGCTCCAGGTGCGGGGCGCCGAACAGCGACAGCATCGCCAGGTCCTCCAGGCGGTGGCCGCCGTGCGCGGCCGGGTCGATCAGCACGGCACCCCCGCCCGTCCACATCACGTTGCCGGACCACAGGTCGCCGTGCACCCGGGCGGGCGGCTCCGGCTCCTGCCCGCAGATCCCGTCGAACGAGCCGTCCGCGATCGCGTCGATCGCGGCCTCGACCCGAGCGCTGCCGTCACTGCCCAGTGTGGAGGTGCAGGAGGCCAGCAGGGGCCGCAGACGGTCCTCCGCCCAGAAGCGGGCGAAGCTGTCGCGGGAGTCGGTGGGCACCTCGAAGGGATCGGTGAGCGGCCCGAACCAGGCCGAATCCCCCGGCGCCCAGCCGAATCCCGGGGCGCCGGCGTCGTGCAGCCGCGCGAGGCGGGCGCCGAGGTCGCGGGCGGCCTCGGCATCCGGCGAAGCGGACTCCAGGCGCACCAGGTGCAGGGCGTCCTCCCGCACCTCCAGCACCTCCACGACGGGGACGGCACCCGGTTCGGCCAACCACCGCAGACCATCGGCCTCGGCCGCGAAGAACCCCGAGGGGGCTCCGGAACGGGACTTCACGAAGGGGGCCCGCTCGGCGCGGGGTCCTGCGCCCGCCTGCTCCTGCTCAGCCATCGGCCCCGTCCTCGAGGTCCAGGTGAGCGGCGAGGGTGGAGCGCAGGCACGGCAGCACCCGCTGATGCGCCACCCGGGTGGAGGCCGCGGAGGCCACGTGGACCAGCATCGCCGTTCGCTCGTACGCGGTCCAGGCGTGCATGCGGCGGCGCAGCGCCGCAACGTCGGCCACCGCCTCCGGGACCTCCCCCGTCTCGGCGCGGGCCTGCAGGTAGCACTCCACGAACCGCGTCACTCGTTGCTCGTCCATCGACACGTACCAGGGCCCGCCGTGCACGCTGCCGCCGATGATCGCGAGGTCACGGGCGGGATCGTCGGCCTGCGCCCATTCGAAGTCGATGTAGCGCACCACCGGGTGCTCACGTCCGGGCTCCGGCCTGCTCCACAGCACATTGGTGGCGCACAGGTCACCGTGCGCGAGCACGAAACCTCCCGAGGACGACGTCGACATCGCCGCGATCTCGGGCTCGATCCCCGCCACCGCCTCCAGGGCGGCCTCCAGGAACGGCTCCAGGCCGTGCTCCGCGATCACCGTCCCGTACCGGTCCCGCCACTGGGCGACCAGCTGCTCCACCTCGCCCAGCAGCGACGCCGGGCCGGGCGGGATCTGCGACCACGGGTCCTCTCCCAGGGACACCGGGCCTCGCCCCGGTGCCGCCACCGTGTGCAGGCGGGCCAGGTGGCGGGCGTGCAGCTCCAGCTGCATCGGTGTCCAGGCCTCGGGCGCGGCGGTCGAGCCCGGCATGTCGGTGGCGACCACATAGGGGTGCCCGATCGGGCTGGTGGCGGCGTCGTCGTGGAAGGCGATGGGATCCGGGCCCACTTCCGGAGGGATCAGCGTGAGGGCCGCGATCTCATGGGAGAGGCTCTGGTGCAGCTCGCTCGGTGCCACGTGTGGGATCCGCACGATCACCGGCGCGTTCTGCTGCGGCTCCAGGCGCCAGGCGGCGAAGCGCTCGCCCACCCCTGCCAGGAACACCCGGGCCTGGCCCGACAGCGAGGCCGGCAGCACCGAGGTGTGCAGGCCGGGCAGGCGCACCGGGGAGTTCTCGTCGCGCAAGGGCAGCACCAGCGTCCCGTGGCGCCACGCCTGCAGCAGTCGCTCGCCCATGGCGGCGCTCACGGGATCGGGAGCGACGGACGGGTCCTGCGGGTGGGTGCTCTGCATCGGTGCCTCCTGCCGGTCGATTATCCCACTGTCCCGCGCGGATCTACGATGGATCCGGCGCCGATCGACGCTCGCACCCGTTCCTCACCGCGGAGGCTTTCCCCCATGGAGTTAGCACTGCTCGCGATCGCCGTGGGCGTGGGCGTGGGCCTGGTGGTGGGCGCGCTCGGTGCGGGCGGCGGGATCCTCGCGGTGCCGGTGCTGGTGTTCCTGCTGGCGCAGGATCCGCACTCCGCCACCGCCTCCAGTCTGATCATCGTGCTTGTCACGGCGCTGTTCAGCATCCCGCACCATGCCCGCAATGGGAACGTGAACTGGCGCGAGGGGCTCGTCTTCGCGGGTGTCTCGGTGGTCGGTGCCGTGGCAGGGTCGCGTCTGTCGGTGCTGGTGGACCCGCAGCTGCTGCTGGTGCTGTTCGGCTCGATGCTGGTGGCGGTCGCCGTGCTGATGGCCGTACGCGGCGTCCGGGGCAGGCGGCAGGAGAATCTGGAACGGGCGGCGCACGGCACCTCCGAAGCGGATCAGCCGCTGCTCACCCACGACGACCCGGTGCTGGACGCCCCCGGGCCCGACACCGTGATCGCCGCCGATGGAACCCCCACCCACCACGGCAAGCCCGCCCACCACAGGGCAGGACCGGGCAGGTGGCGCCTGCCGGTCGTGGTCGTCACCGCCACCCTGACCGGCTTCCTCACCGGTTTCTTCGGTGTGGGCGGCGGGTTCATCGTGGTGCCGATGCTGGTGATCGCCCTGGGCCTGGCCATGCGCCGCGCCTCCGGCACCAGCCTGCTGGTGATGATCGTGGCCACCGTGGTCAGCCTGCTGGCGCGCATCGGCACCCACGTCTCCATCGACTGGACGGTCACGCTGCTGTTCGCGGCGGGCTCCGCGGTGGGCGGAATGCTGGGCGGCCCGCTCTCGGCCAAGGCCCGCCCCTCCACCCTCACCCTGATCTTCGCGACCCTCCTGGGCGGGGTGGCGGCGGTGACCCTGGGCGCCACGCTGCTGGGCTAGGCGTCCGCACCGTCCCAGAGGATGCGTCCGCTCCCATCGAGACGGGCGCCCTCGCTGGGCTCGTGCGCGCTGAGCCGGCCGGTGTGCATCAGGTGCTCCACCGGGATGCTGTGCTCCAGTGCGATCACGTCGGCGATGATGCGGCGGTGGCAGCGCCACCACACCGACTCCGAGCACATCACCGCGGTGCGCGCCGCTTCGATGTCGACGGTGAGATCGCTGATCGCGGCCCGGAAGTCGTCCTCACGGGTCCAGGCGGCGTAGGCGCGGAACGCGGCCACGCGCCACCAGGTGTCCGGGGAGGCGGCATCCTGCTCCGTGGTGAGTCGGCGCCTGCCTCCCAGACGCTCCTCCCACCGGTACTCGATGCCGGCGGCCTCGCAGATCTCCTCGACCTGGCCGCGGGCTGCGGCGTCGTTCGCCCGGCTGCCGGGGAAGCGGCGCACGTCCACCAGGCGCTCGATTCCTGCGCTGCTCAGCAGCGCGGTGAGCTCGTCGCGGTCCAGACGGCCGTGGCCGACGGTGATCAGGGGAGGGGCCATCGACCCAGCATGGCACGCCGGGTACCGGTGCGGACCGAGGGCGGTGGGACGGAAGGGCCGCACGTACCCTGGCCGGGTGGAACCACCGCTGATCCGAGACTGGCCGGGGCCGCTCGACGTGGGGGTCTCGCGGCATCCCCAGGGCGACGTCGAGGTGGGCACCATTTTCCGCAGCCCCGGCCTGCGGCTGGACGGCACGATCTTCGCCTTCCTGGGGTTCGACGGCGAACTGATCGTGAAGCTCCCCAACGCCCGGGGGCAGGAACTGATCGCGGCAGGCGAAGCCGCCCCGGTCACCATGGGAACTCGCACCATGAAGGAGTGGTTCGAACTGCCGTCCGCCGACGCGCCTGACCAGGCCTACCAGGCCTGGCTGCCGCTGGTGCGCGAAGCGCTCGCATTCGTGCGCGGGAGCGGGGGGGCCGGTCAGCGCACCGTGACGGTCATGTCCGCCCCGCATTCCGGGTGAGCCTCCCGCCATCGGCCTCGACACGGGAGACCAAGACTCAGGCCCCAGGCCGAGGTGGCACCGACTCCAGCACCTCCCGCGTGGAGCGCAGCTGCACCTGGGGCGGGAACAGCCCCATCACCTGCAGTGCCGCCTGCCCGTTCTCGGCCGTGGAGTGGGCGACGGCGTCGGTCACCACGGTCACGTGCGCGCCGGCGTCCGCCGCGGCGAGCACGGTGGTGATCACGCAGCAGTCGGTCGAGACCCCCGTGACCAGCAGCTGCGGGGCGCGGCCTACGAGCGACGCGAGCTTCGGCCCCCATTTGCCGAAGGTGGGCTCGTCAACGGTGGGGTGCGCGGAGAGCGCCTGGGCATCCTCCACCAGCTCGTACAGCGGGTCCTCGGCGGGAACGTCGGCGAAAGGCCAGGCCGCGAAGTAGGCGCCCCAGGCGGTGTCGCGATCGGCGGTGGGCAGCCAGCGGGTCACCAGGGTGCGCTCGGAACCGACGTGGGCGGCCAGGGCGCGGATGTTCCCCATCGCCGAGGGGAAGAACGGGGAGGCCCACTCCGAGGCCGGGTCGGCGAAGATCCGCTGCGGGTCCACGACCAGCAACCAGGGGGCAGTCTCAGGAGTGGGGGTACCAGGCGCGACGGTGTTCATACGAGGCACTGTAGGCGCAATGAGGATCGATCACGGCGACATGAGTCGGTCTCGCCGGCCCGGCGGAGGGGTGGCGCCGTCAGGAAGCTCCACGCAATATCCCAAGTCGCGGAGGGTCTCGGCAGCTTCTTCAGGAGCATCGCGGACCGCCGCGCGCGTCTGCACCAGACGCCACCGCTTCCTTCCCTCAGCGAGTTTCGTACGCGCAAGGCCATCATGATCGACTCCGAACTCGTCGATCAGCATCTCAAGGACATCCTCCAGTGCAGGTCGGAAACGGTGACCCCCGAGTGGGAAGTGAATCTCCTGGAGGGATGGGACCTGATCACCGGCGGCCCTGCGCTCGCTCCGGGCCGTGCTCACCCCGGCTTTGGTCATCGTGTAGGTGAAGGCATCCCGATGCGCATGGACATGGAGGTGTGCGGCCGGGACGGTCCGCGCTCCACGCTCGTACTCGTATCTGAATATTGGTTGCCGGTCTGATGTGCCGGCAAACGCACTGATGCTCGAGCTGTCCACGGTGAGGAACCTGCCCGCGTCACTCCAGCGGCACTGGTAAAGGACCTTGAGAGTGATAAGCACGCTCTCGCTGACCATCAACGGAATGCCGATGTTCGGCGACTGCTGGACAACCACACGATTGCCGACCGAGGTAGCAGAGAATGGCCTGCACTGAGGGGACACTGCGCGCACAGTCGCAGTCAACTCGTCAGCGAACTCCTGCGCGTCGAACTGAAGTCGTGAGGTTTCATCCCTCACCGAGCAGGTACTCGAGAGTGCGGATCTCGTCGTAGAGCGCTGCGTCGGCTGCATCCAGCTCGTATCGGTAGCCGCGCGCCTTGAATGAATCCACGTCATCGATCATCATCGTCAAACTCGCAAGGCGTCGACGTGCTTCTGCCTGGTCGAGAATCTGTACCGTTGATGAAGTCATGGCAAGTCCTCCCTCGTCATTGATCGTACGCGTCCATCGGACTCCGACACTAGGAGGGCCGTCTGACAGATGAGTCCCCTCTCTGGGTGAGTCGCCTCGCTGGGCGCTCCACATGACTCTCACACCGCCGGCGTATGGAACCCGCCGTTGGAGAACAGCAGCTGGCCGCGGATCCAGCCGCCCTGCTCGGACAGCAGGAAGCGCACCAGATCAGCGACGGTCTCCGGCCCGCCCAGTTGCCCGCCCGGAGTGGCCGCGGCACCGGCGGCGCGGATCTCCTCGGTCATCCAGCCGGTGTCGATCGGTCCGGGGTTGATCACGTTGGTGCGGATGCCGCGATCGGCCAGCTCCGCGGTGCCGGCCAGCACCAGGCGGTCCAGCGCCCCCTTGGTGGCGCCGTAGGGGAGGTTGTGCACCGTGTGGTCGCTGGTCAGGGCGATCGCCGCCCCGCCGGGGGTGTCGGTGCCGGGCTCCACCTGCTCGGCGAAGGCCTTCAGCAGCAACCAGGTGGCGCGCACGTTGACCGCGTAGTGCCGGTCGAAGCTCTCCACCGTGGTGTCCAGGATCGAGGAGTCCACCGACTCGCAGTGGCACATCACCAGCGCACCGAGAGGGCCGATCGCCTCCCGGGCCGCCTCCACCAGAGCGGCGGGCACCTCCGGGTCGGAGAGGTCCCCGGGCAACAGCTCCACCCGGGCCCCGGCCTCCCGCAGCTCCTGGGCGAGCAGCTCCACGTCGGAGTGTTCGCGGTTGACCCGCTGGTCGTACTGCGCGGACCAGGACAGGGCCAGATCGAAGCCGTCGGCCGCAAGCCCGCGCGCGATCGCGGATCCGATGTTCCGCCGACGGCCGGCGCCAGTGATCAGAGCGGTGCCGGGGAGTGGAGACCTGGAGTGCATGGGCCGACGCTATCCGGGATGCTGGTGCAGCTGGATCGTCGACGGCTGGAACATCTCCACCTTCCCGCAGCCGGAGCAGGAAAGCATGGTGACCTGGGGACTGAACGCGTCGAGGTCGAAGAACGTCGCCGTGCCGCTGCTCATCACCACGTTCCGCGGCCAGAACCAGACACCGCGGCAGTGTGTGCAGGTCACCTGACGCTCGGCCGCGGTCACCGTGACGGGCTTGTGGGCCATCGTCTCCTCTTCCCCGGCACCGTTGCCCGGCCCCGCGCTCCACTGGAATCGTCCCTTGACCCTATGGCCGGGCCCGCCACCCCCGCTGGAGGGATGTGGATGGACGCCGACGAGGACCGCGAACAACGACCACGCGGATCTCGCCGGGCCCGGCGCCTCAGTCCGCGCTCAGCACGGCCTCGCCCCGCGCCACCGCGCCCTGCTCCTGACGGCGGATCTTCCCGCGGCGCGCCACCAGGGTGACCAGGAAGCTCAGCACCAGGGCCAGCAGCACGCCCAGATTGGCGTAGGCCCACTTGCCGTCCCAGAAGGAGCCGGCAGGGTCCTCCACGAAGGTGCCCAGGCCCAGCGGCTCCAGCAGGTAGCCCTGCCAGTTGTTCCACGGGGCGTCCTCGGCGAAGGAGTTCACCACCAGGCCCCAGCCCAGGATCGAGGTGACCGCCATGGTGATCAGGGAGGTCCAGTCGAAGGCGCCGTAGCGGCCGTTCGCATCGAACAGGGCGGCCTCGTCGTAGTCGGCGCGGCGGGTGAGCACGTCGGCGATGAGGATGCCGGCCCAGGATGCGATCGGGACACCGAGGGTGATCAGGAAGCTCTGGAAGGGCCCGATGAAGCTGGAGGCGAAGAACGCCACCCAGATGGTGCCGATCGTGAGGATCACGCCATCGATCGCGGCGGCCGCGGGGCGGGGGATGTCGATCCCGAGGCTCAGCAGGGTCAGGCCCGAGGAGTAGATGCCCAGCACCGCCCCGGAGACCAGGGTCAGCACCGCCACGATCCAGAACGGGATCAGCGCCCAGATCGGCAGGATCGAGATCAGCGCACCGATCGGGTCATTGGCGATCGCCTCGCTGAGGGCCGGATCGGACCCGGCCAGCAGCAGGCCGAAGATCACCAGTACCATCGGGGCCGCAGCGCCGCCGATGGTGTTCCAGGCGACGATCTTCCCGTCGGAGGTGGAGCGCTTCTGGTAGCGCGACCAGTCGGCCGCGATGTTGATCCAGCCCAGCCCGAAACCGGTCATCACCATCACCAGTGCGCCGATCATCGCCTGCGGCGGACCCGACGGGGCGGCCACCACCGCAGCCATGTCGATGTGGGGGATGGTGAGGATCATGAACATGATGGTCATCGCGCCGGTGGCCCAGGTCAGCACCGACTGCAGCTTCATGATCGTGTGGTAGCCCAGCACCGAGGCGGTCACGATCAGCAGCGCGATGAGGATCGCGGCGATCACCGTGACCACCCCGCCGGAGGCCAGACCCAGGGTGCGCAGCACGGTCGCGGTGGCGAGCACCGCCGTGATCGCGAGGCTGGTCTCCCAGCCGATCGAGGTGAGCCAGGAGACGACGCCTGGCACCTTCTGGCCGTGCACACCGAACGCCGCGCGGGAGAGCACCATCGTGGGCGCGCTGCCGCGCTTGCCGGCGATCGCCACCAGCCCGCACAGGGCGAAGCTGATGGGGATGCCGATCAGCGCCACGATCGTGGCCTGCCAGAAGGAGATGCCGAAGCCCAGCAGGTAGGAGCCGTAGCTCATGCCGAACACGGACACGTTGGCGGCGAACCACGGCCAGAACAGGTCCCGCGGCTTCGCGGTGCGCTCGGATTCGCCGATGATCTCGATGCCTGCGGTCTCGATCAGCCCGCCGCCGGCGGTGGCGGTGGTGGCCACGGGGGCGCCGGGCGGGATTGCGCCGCTCCGCGGCCCGTCGGGGCCGGTGCCGGGATAGCGGGGTGCTTCACCGAGGCGGTCTGAGGAGTGGGGAGTGGACGACACAGTCGCCTCCGGGGGTGAGGAGAGGAAGTGGATGCGTGGGCATATCCTCGCAGACCGGCGACCCAGCCGACGGGGCACGCCGCGAGCTGCGTCGGGGAGCCACCCTCGCCCGGGGCGCCCCTTCCCGGCACTCCCGGAAGGAACTGTGTGCCCCGCACCTGAGACGGGGCGTGAGACGGGGCGGCGCGGCCGGTGCGCCAGCTCAGATGTCGAGCCCGGCCGACCCCAGCAGGGAGCCGATCACGAAGGTGATCCCCAGAGCCAGCGCGCCGCCGATCACCACGCGCAGGGAGGCGCGCACCGGGTTCGCATCGCCCACCTTCGCGGCGATCCAGCCCGTCAGCGCCAGCGCTATCAGCGTCGCGATGAACGTCACCGGGATCCGCAGATCCGGTGGGGGCAGCAGGATCGCCGCCATCGGCAGGAGCGCGCCCAGGAAGAACGCCAGGAAGGAGGCGATCGCTGCGTGCCACGGGCTCACGATGTCGTCCGGATCGATGTCACCGGCGATGGTGAGGCGTGCGGCCAGTGGATCGCGCCGGTGCAGCTCCGAGGCCACCTGCTCGGCGGTCTCCTGCGTGAGGCCCAGCTCTTGCCAGTGCTCGGCGAGCTCCTGGCGCGCCGCCTCCGGGTCAGTGGCCAGCTCTCTCTCGGCCGTGGCGATCTTGCCCCTCTCGGAGTCGGACTGACTGGAGACCGAGACGTACTCACCCAGCGCCATCGAGACGGCTCCGCCCACGACAGCGGCGGTGCCTGCCGCGAGGATCGGACCGGTCGCCGTGGTCACGCCCGCGACGCCGACGACGGTCGCCGCCACCGAGACGATGCCGTCGTTCGCGCCGAGAACCGCAGCCCGCAGCTGGTTCAGGCGCTGCTGGTACCCGGTCGTGCGCCGGGGCGCGCCCGACGAGTCGGCCGTGGCGAGGACGGGGGCGGGAGGGGTGTGCTCGGTGTTCATGGAACTGATGAAACTCCTGTTCAGAGCGCTGCGCAAGCAAGCTTCGCCTTACCTCACCCGCTGTGTGCGGAGCACTCGGCGGTGCTCGGATCGGCGCGAGCTGTACCTTCAGGCCGCCCACGCCAACGGCGGCACCCCCGACGCCGGTCGGCGCCTGCTGGCCTGGGCCCACCAGGTGGGCTTCACCGAGGTCACCCCGTCGGCCTCGACGCAGCTGTACGCCACCCCCGAGGGGCGGGGCTCGCCGCCGAGGGCGCACTCACCCCACGGTGATGCTGTCCACCATCGCGTCCACGTCGGCCGCGCGATCGGGGACGTCCGCCGGGGCGGACACCTTGAACACGGCCGGACCGCTGGGGGTCTCCACCACGATCGCCACGATCTCCACCGAGCCGTACTCGGTGATGGTGCCCGGCTCCTTCAGCTCCACCACGCCGCGCACCATCCACGCCTCGTGGCCATCCACCTCGGTGGCCTGGGAGACGTACTCGGTCATCAGCGGCTCCTCCCCGTACACCGCGATGCCCTCCGGCCGGGTCAGATGGCACTGCACGTAGGCCATCGCCGCCCGCTCCGGGCCGGGATAGCCGCCCTGCTCCTGGGACCACTCCACCTGGCCCACCTGGGCGAGGGCGTAGTAGCCCTCGTCCACCTGCCTGTCCGCCGAGGCCACGTCCGTGGCGTACGGCAGCGACTCGCTCCAGTCCACGCCGGTCTCCCCCCACCCCGCGGCGACCGTGAAGGACAGATCACCGCTGGTGCGTCGGTTGCCGGACTGGGGCTCGGACTCCTCCTGGGGGCGGAACTCGCACTCCTTGGTGGGGGCCGTGATCGTGGTGACCTCCTCGGAGTCGGGCTCGGACTCCTCCCCCTCGGGCACGTACTCGCCGCCGGCCGGCTCGCGCCGCTCCGGCTCGGAGACCGCGGGCCGGGCCGCCTCGGGCGGCTCGTCGGAGGGACGGAAAAGGGTCGTCGCCAGCACGATCAGGGCGATCACCAGCAGCACCGCGACCGCCCCCGCCGCCATGCCGGCCCGGGTCAGGGGCAGGCGCGGCCGGCCGGCCGAGCGGTGGTCCCCATCGAGGTCGTCGACCTCGCCGTGCCGCCCGCTGCCACGGCCGCGCGGACGCTCCCCGCCGTGGAAGTCCGGCAGGTGAGGTCCCTGCTGGTTCCCCGACGGGTGTGTCATCGCGTCCTCCCCTGACCCAGCTCTGGTGCTCCGATCTGCCCGGATGGCATCACACTATCGGCAGCTCGGTGCTCAGCGCCGACGCAGCACCACGAACCCGCCCACCAGGGCGATCACCAAACTGACGGCGGCGGCCAGGCCGTAGGCGCCCTGCGCTCCGATCGCCGCGGCGAGCACGCCGCCCAGGGAGGCGCCGGCCGCCTGGCCCACCGTCACCGAGGACTGCATCGAGGTCATGGCCACGCCCGTCCCGCCCGGCGGGGTGCGCCGCTCGGTCAGGGAGAACGCCGTGACCATCGTCGGCCCGATGAACAGGCCCGCCAGCATCAGCGTGGCCCCGGTGGTGGTGAGCGTGCCCATCAGCGCCGTCAGTGCGACGAACGCGGCCATGCCCGCGCCGCCGATCAGCACCCGGGCGGCCAGGGTCACCGAGTCCGGCAGCAGCACCACCAGCAAGGCTGTGAACGCAGAGCTCAGGCCCATGAAGGCGTAGACGATGCCCGCAGAGCCGGCCGCACCCAGCATGTCGGCCCGCTCCGTGGTGCCGGCCTGCACGGACCCGAAGAAGGCGCCGATGCACACCATCACCACGATCGCCGGCAGCACCGCCAGCAGCACCCGATGGATCGACGGGGCCGGGGCCGCATCCGCCACCGAGGCGGGGGCGGGGTGCTCGGCGAACGGAGCCTCGGGCGGCACCGACCCGACGGCGGGGATCTCCCCGGTCACGGTGCGCGCGGGGACGCGGCGCGCGGCCGCGCGATCGGTGGGATCGGGCGCGCCATCGGCACTGCGGTCTGTGAGGCCGGCCCCGTCGCGCTCACGGCGCGGGGTGGTCACGGCGAAGGGGATGCCGGCCATCGCCACCAGGGCCGCGGCGATCGCCAGGGGCGCCGCGGAGAACGCGGTGGAGGCGGCGATGCCCACCAGGGCCGGGCCCAGCACGAAGCTCAGCTCGTCCACCGTGGACTCGTAGGACAGGGCCGTGCCCAGGTCCTTCGGGTCGCGGGCCAGCTCCACCCAGCGGGCACGGGTGAAGGATCCGACGGGGACGGCGGAGCCGCCGGTGAGCAGGCAGATCGCCCACAGCAGCGGACCGTCCCAGGAGGAGAGCGCCGCCACCAGCAGCAGGCTCAGGGCGAGCGCGTTGATCGGGGTGAGGATCGTCAGCACCAGGCGCTGACCGGAGCGATCGGCGGCACGGCCGATCAGGGGGCCGGCCACCGCGCTGGCAGCGGCGACCAGGCCCGAGGCCAGCCCGCCGGTGGCGATCGAGCCGGTGGAGACGGTGATCGCCGTCATCGTGCCCAGCGGGATCATCGCGTACGGGGCGCGGGCGGCCATCGCCAGCGCCATCCAGGGGCCGGAGGCGATCGAGGGCAGGGAGCGGTAGCGCGCGAGAGCGCCGGGTGCGGAGGAGACCATGGGAGTCAGGTCTTTCGGGACGTTCCTCCCGCCAGGGACCGGGCCGGGCCGAGGGCCGCTGGGAGCGGGGCAGGGCCGGGTGCGGTGCAAGCGGGTGCCCGCGTCCGCATCCGCGGCGGCGAGCCGGACCACTGTACCGAGCAGGGTCGGCGGCGCCCAAGGGGATCGGGCCTGGAGGAAGGCAGCATCACGCCGCGGGACCGGGCAGGGGAGCTGCCGCGGCACGGGTGATGTCGGGGCAGGATGGCGCCATGACCAAGGTGCCGGCGGCCGATGCGACCCTGCGGGTGCTGAGCCTGCTGTCCCGCCAGCGCAGCCCGCTGCCGGCCGCCCGGATCGCCTCCGAGCTGGACCTGCCCCGATCGACCACCTACGACCTGCTGACTGTGCTGGTGGAGCACGGGTACGTGCTGCACCTGCCGCAGGAGCGCAGGTACGCGATCGGGCCGGCGGCCTACGAGGTCGCCGCGGGGTACGCCCGCCATGCACCCCTGGCCCGGGTGGGGCGAGGCGTGGTCGAGCGCTTGGTGGACGCCACCGGGGAATCCGGGCACCTCGCGAGCCTCTCCGGAAGTGACGTTCTCTACATCGTCGAGGAGCGCGCCCGGGGACGGACGTCCCTGGTCAGTGACATCGGTGTACGACTTCCCGCTCACCTCACCGCCACCGGGCGGGCCATGCTGGCCCAGCTCCCCCCTGCGCAGCTGCGCACCCTGTACCCGGGACGCCAGGAGCTGCTGCGCCGCACCGACGCCCCTCCCCGGCCACTCCGCGGCAGCTGAGGGAGCTGCTGCAGCAGGTGCGCACCGACGGGGTGGCCTGGGAGTCGGGCGAGGTCACCGACGGATTCCGCTCCGTCGCCGCAGCCGTGCTGGACCAGGCCGGGTGGCCGCTCGCGGCCGTGGCCCTGACCTGGGAGAGCAGTCGGTCGGAGGAGGATCGGGGCTCCCTGCTGGCGGAGCGGGTGCGGGAGGCGGCCGACGAGATCGCGCGCGTGGTCTCAGGCAGGCGACCGGGCTGACCGTTTTTCGCAAGCCTTGATCGGTCCTCTCACCAGCGTGGATCGCGTGCGCACGCCAGCGCTCGCCAATTTCGCAACATGGCAGTGGCGTAATGGGGACAGGTGAGGCTAGCCTAAGTGCGCATCCCGGCCCGTCCGGGGCCCGTGATCTCCCTGCTTTCCATCTCAAGGAACACCGATGACCTCGATCTCCCGCCGTCGCCTCGGCGCCCTGTCCGTGGCCACCACCGTGGGCCTCGCCCTGACCGCCTGCGGCGGAACCACCGAATCCGGCCAGGGGGCCGCGGCCGGGGGTTCCGGCTCCGACGCTGGCGGCGCGGGCGAGGGCACCGTCGAGGTGGAGGACAACAACGGCACCCACACCGTCAAGGTGCCGCCGAAGTCGGTGGTCGCCACCGACAACCGCACCTTCGAGACCCTCGAGACCTGGGGCGTCACCCTCACCGCAGCGGCCCGCGCGCTGATGCCCGCGAGCAACAGCTACAAGGACGACGAGTCCATCGTCGACCTGGGCAACCACCGCGAGCCCAAGCTCGAGGCCGTCGTCGCCGCCGAGCCCACCCTGATCATCAACGGCCAGCGCTTCGCCGAGTTCCACGCCGACTTCGAGCGCCTGGCGCCCGACGCCGTGATTCTCGAGCTGGATCCGCGCGAGGACAAGCCCTTCGCCGAGGAGCTCAAGCGCCAGACCACCGTTCTGGGCACCATCTTCGGCAAGGAGAGCGAGGCCAAGCAGCTCGGTGCGGATCTCGACGCCGCCATGGAGCGCGTCAACGGCGCCTACAACGGTTCCGACACCGTCATGGCCGTGAACGTCTCCGGCGGTGAGATCGGTTACATCGCCCCCGGCAAGGGCCGCACCCTGGGCTGGGTCTTCGACGCCCTGGATCTGGTGCCCGCCCTCGAGGTCGAGGGCGCCAGCGACGACCACCAGGGAGATGACATCTCCGTGGAGGCCATCGCCGATGCGAATCCCACCTGGATCCTGGTGATGGATCGCGACGCCGCCGTGAACGCCGACGACCCCGCCTACGAGCCGGCCGCCGAGGTGCTCGAGGCCTCCGAGGCGCTCGCCGGCGTCACCGCCGTGACCGAGGGCAACATCGTGTACATGCCGACGGACACCTACACCAACGAGGGCATCCAGACCTACACCGAGTTCTTCGGCACCTTCGCCGATGCGCTCGAGAAGAAGGCCTGATCAGCCTGAGAACCACCCGCATCGACCATCGCGGCGGGG
>NZ_JALXKT010000070.1:0-15925 GCF_025144775.1 Brachybacterium sp. p3-SID957
CCCCGTATCATCCCAGGCCAGGAGCACCTTTCTCTATGCCTCCCACCCATCGAGACCACACCGCTATGAAAACTCGAGGTTAGGGGTTCCGGCGAGGGCGGCGTCGCGGACGGAACGGATCTGGTCGCTCTCGAGGCTGCGGGGCCGGCCCTTGTAGGCGCCGCGCTTCTTCGCGGCGGCGATACCCTCGGCCTGGCGTTGGCGGATGAGTTCGCGCTCGAACTGGGCGAAGGCGCCCATCATGTTGAGCTGGAACGCTGCCATGGGGTCTGTGTGTCCGGGCTCGAAGGTGAGTCGCTCTTTGAGGAACTCGATGCTCGCGCCTTTCCGAGGGTGCTGCTCAGTGTGCACGGCGGGATCGCCGGTGATCTGCTGGACGATGTCGTTGAGGTCGATGACTGATCGGGCGAGCCGGTCCATGGAGGCGACGACGACGTGGTCGCCGCGGCGTACGTGTCGGATGAGCGCCTGAAGCTGCGGACGGTCGGCGGCGCTCTTGCCGGACTGCTTCTCGGTGAAGGTCTGGTCGCACTCCCCCACCGCTTCGAGTTGCCGGGAGAGGTTCTGGTCGGCCGATGACACCCGGAGGTATGCGACGCGCTGCCCCGGGGCCCGTTGTGTGCCACTCATGTCTAAGACCCTAGCTGAGACACGTGCCAGAACGTGGAGGGGGACCTTGTGGAACAGGCATGATGACTTCGCGATCTGTGTCGCGTTTGGGTATACCTGGCGCGACACATCTGTCGCAAAATTGCGCTTTCAGGCCCTATTGGGAACCGTAAATGACCGCGGAGTAACTGTCCTGCTGGGGTGCCCCAGTTTGGTGCGGGCCCACGAGGCGCGGAGGCAGTGGTCGCGCAAGCCAGCAGCGATGGAGAGCCCGTGCCGCCAACAGTCGGTTTGGGGGAGGGACGCGCTTTGCCGAGCTGGGACTCGCAGGCCTCGCGGCGACATGGGGTCCGGCATGAGACTGACGGGCAGGCCGGACACCGAGCGCGCCACCGCGATGGTTCCGACGGCGACGCCGACGATGGACCAAGCTCTCCTGGTCTCACGGGAGTGGGTGCCCGCTACGCCAAGGATCACCGCGAGCGGGACTGGTGCACGGGTAGGTGACACATCATCTGTGGCGCTGAGGAGCGTCGCAGGGAAGGATGTGCATCATGCCTGCTCCCTACCCCCAGGAGTTCCGCGACGACGTCGTGCGCGTCGCGAGGAACCGTGAACCTGGCCAGAAGCTCTCCCAGATCGCGCGGGACTTCGGGATCTCCGAGTCGTGCCTGACGAACTGGATGCGCCAGGCCGACGTCGAGGACGGAAACCGACCCGGCAAGACCCGGGAAGAGTCGACCGAACTGCGCGAGCTTCGTCGCCGGAACCGGCTGCTCGAGCAGGAGAACGAGGTCCTCCGCCGTGCCGCTGCCTACCTCTCCCAGGCGAACCTGCCGGGAAAAGGTACTACCCGCTCGTGAGCGAGCTCGCCGCCGACGGGATCCCCGTCGCGGTGTCCCTGCGGGTCCTGAAGCTCTCTCGCCAGCCCTACTACCGCTGGCGGAAACAACAGGTCACTGCGGCCGAGCTGGTCGAGGCCTACCGGGCCGACGCCCTGTTCGACGCGCACCGCGACGATGACACCTTCGGCTACCGACTGCTGGCCGACGAGGCTGCCGACGCCGGGGAGGTGATGTGTCGGCGGACTGCGTGGCGGATCTGCCGAGACAACCAGTGGTTCTCCGCTTTCGGGAAGAAGCGGGGAAAGAACGGGAAGCGGTCCGGCCCGGCCGTGCATGACGACCTGGTCCAGCGGGACTTCACCGCCGATGACGTCAACGAACTCTGGCTGACCGATATCACCGAGCATCCCACCGACGAGGGAAAGCTCTACCTCTGCGCGATCAAGGACGTGTTCTCGAACCGGATCGTGGGTTACTCCATGGACTCCAGGATGAAGTCCCGACTCGCGGTGAACGCCCTGGACAACGCCGTGATCCGCCGCAGCGACACGGCCGGTTGTATCGTCCATTCGGATCGAGGGTCGCAGTTTCGAGCCAGGAAGTTCGTGCGTGCTCTGCACCGCCATCACCTCATCGGATCAATGGGCCAGGTCGGTGCCGCCGGCGACAACGCCGCGATGGAGTCCTTCTTCGCGCTGCTGCAGAAGAACGTCCTGGACCGCAAGCGGTGGCGCACCCGAGAAGAGCTCCGGATCGCGATAATCACCTGGATCGAACGGACCTACCACCGCCGCCGCCGACAAGATGGCCTGCGCCGGTTGACCCCCATCGAATACGAGACCATCATGAACCCGACCGTCACACTGGCGGCCTAACCCCAGCTGTCACCCAACCGTGCACCAGTCCCAGCAGAGCGCAGATGAGCCCCGGCACGGGCGCTATCGAAACGAGGCCGTCAGGGCGATCGGGTGCCCGGTCCTGACGTGGAGCGCGAGCCGTTCGGCAACGTGCAGCTGTCCCGACAGCGCTAGCGCGAGCCCGATTCCGGCTGTGGTGGTGGACATGATGCCGAAGATGTCGAGGTTTCGGGCATCGAGTCGGGACGCGGGAGGGGTGCTCATCTGTTCACGCTACTGCCCTACGAGACCATGGGTGTGCCGCAAACGGTCAGCTGTGGCGCAACGCGGTGATAGCGCCGTGCGGCCGGTATCCGGGCCCGGTCCTGGAATGCGTTTCCTCCACTTCGAACCCCGCAGTGCGCAGGTGCTGGCTCAGGGCGGCCACTGGCCACGAGTAGGCCGTGACCACGGCGTGCTCGAAGGCCGCAATCTCCGGTCCTTCGAAGAACCCCAGCAGGAGCCTCCCGCCCGGCCTAAGGACCCGCGCGAACTCACTCAATGCCTCAGGGACCCGGCCTGGCGTCAGGTGGATGAGCGAATACCAAGCCAGAACCCCATCCAGCGCTCCCGAAGCCTCCGCAATCGCGTCCAGGCTTCCCACATCGAACTTGAGGTGAGGGAACGTGGCGCGAGCGTGGTCCACGAAACGCGGGGACAGGTCGAGCCCACCAATAGCGAGCCCGCGCTGGTGAAGGTAGCCCGTCCAGTGCCCAGGTCCACACCCCACATCGAGCACCCGCCCGGTGATGAAACCACTCCAATAGTCCACTAGTGCGCGGTCCGAGGGATGCACGGCATCCATAGACCCCAGCAACTCCGCGTACTCGGCAGACCGACGGTCGTAGGCCCTCTGCACGTCATCCATCACCACCTCATCGTAATGAGCGGCTCTCCAACGCCGACGCGGACACTGTGCCGTAAACGGTCGTTAAGGAAGGTCGTCGCCGCTCACGATGGACCGGATGACCGGCAGCGACATGCGGGCCTCCGCGCTCGCCTCGTCCACGATGACCGTGACGTTCACGAGGTCGGCCCCGGTCTGCTCGATCAGCTGGCGAGCGGCGATCGCTTGACTGCCGGTCTCCACCCAGTCGTCAACGAGGGCGACCCGCACGCCCGGCCCTAGGTGGTCCGTCCTGGCCGCGAGCTTCTGGGTCCTTCCGCGGTAGTCCGGGGCACTCTCCGTGGCGACTGCCGGCCCTGGGAACATAGCAGCGCCCTTGCGGATCGGCGAGAATCCGACCCCCAGCGTCAGAGCCACCAGCGGCGCCACCACGAAACCGCGCGCCTCGATCCCGACGATCACGTCGGGCGCATCCGCCGCACAGAGCATCGCGAGCTCCCCAACGATCGTGGCCAACGCGTCCGGGTCACGAAGCATCTCCCAGGTGTCCGCGTCCCCATCGATCCACCGGAAGTGAGAGAGCACGCTGTCAGCGGCGGGAGAGTCGGCAACCATGCATCAACGCTAGCCCCCACCTCGACGATGGGCCACGAAGTTCCTGCGCCACAAACGGTCCGTTCTGGGGTCCGGGGTCGGATTTAGTGCGCCCCGATGGGCCGTTGATAGAGGCTCACCGAGAAGGTGCGGCGACCGTCAGGCGATCCAACAGCGGTGTCCCGCACATAGGTAAACCCGTCGCGCTCATAGAAGCGACGCAACCCCGGGTTGCTCGCAGCGCAGTCCAAGCGGAGCCAGTCCAGCCCCTGCTCGGCAGCGTGCGCCTGTGCCCAGCGAAGGAGCTTCGGGCCAAGCTGAGCCCCTCGATACCGCTGCGCTACTGCGAGCCGGTGCACGTAGAGGGCTCTTGCCGACGAGGGACCCCAGGTGTCCTCATCCGAGCGGGCCACCGCGAGCATCCCGGCTAGACCATCGTCCGCACGGACAACGAACAGATGCCCCCGCCGCACATCCTCTTCGAGGACTCTGTCGGGGATCGGGTCTTGCCACTGATCGATGGACCGCTCCGCCAGCCAGCGGCGAGCTTCGGCTATGAGCTTCTGAGCCTCCGGGACGTCTGTGGTCAGTCCTTGCTCAACGCGCGCTCCGAGGTCCATCAGCTCACGGTAGCGCCCATCAATAGGCGTGCCGTAAACGGTCGTTTATGGCACGGGCCGGGCGGCCCGTATGGGCCCGCTGTCTGTCCGGCCCGCCGTGCATTGGATACCTACACCTTGGACGGCCGCACGGCGCAACCGGCGCGGAGGTCATGGTTTCTGCAGCCGTTCCGTCACATCGCCACGCTGCGGCTCCGGCTTGGGCGAGTATGGGTTCATGATTCGAGCGGTGGTGTTTGATCTGGACGGCGTCGTCCGGCACTTCGATCCCGATCACGTGCGGGCGATCGAGCGTCGCCACGGGATCGCCGAGGAAGCGATCGAGTTCTTCGCGTTCGCTCAGCCCCAGATCGAGGACGTCACCACCGGGCGCATCAGTCGTGCCGCCTGGGTGGAGATGATTGCTCGGCACGTCGGCAGCGCCGCCGCCGCGGCGGAGTGGGGCTCTCAGCCATCGCGAGTGGACCCGAACATCCTGCAGCTCGCGGCGGAGCTCCGCGAAGCCGGCATCGTGACCGCGATCTTGACCAACGGCACCGACACAATCCCTGCGGAAGCCGCCGAGCTCGGCCTGGTCAGACACTTCGACCCGATCTTCAACTCCGCCGCCATCGGCTACGTCAAGCCGGACGAACGCGTCTTCCTTCACGTTCTCGATCACCTCGGGGTCGAGGCTCACGAGGTGTTCTTCACCGACGACTCGGAGCGCAAGCTGCACGGCGCCCGGTCCTGCGGCATGCACGTCCATCACTTCACCGGTATCGGCCCGCTGCGCGCCGCACTCGCCCGACACGAACTCCTTGCACGCTGATCCCGCCCAGCACGGCGATGGTGCATCCGATCCGCCCCTGAGCCCAGCCGGAGGTACTCGCGAATGAGAGACATCAACGCGACAGGCAGACTTGTGTCCGTCGAGCTGCTTCCCCGCGATGGGGAGTCGGATATCGGCGGAGTCCGTCTCGAGACCGTCCTGCGTGCCGGAGTCCTCGGCGATGCTGTCGAGGTGCGGGCCACGGTCGACTCATACTGCGACGACCACTCCAGCAGACTCTGGCTACGCCTCGGAGAAGTCCTCCGCGAGGCTGGGTCTGAGGGACCCCTGGTCCTGTGCCACGTCGCCGGCGTGGTGCACCGGAGCGTGACAGACCAGGATGGGGTCCTGCACCTCGGCATGGTCGGACACAGCATCAGTCCGGACATCACCGTCCTCGGCCGCTTCTTGAATGAGTGAGCGGATGACCCCAGTGCATCAAAGAGGTATACCCCAACGAAGCAACTGCCATGAGCCGAATCATGGCATGCGGTCGACCCTCGACGCACTCGCCCTTACCCGCCGCGGCCGCCGGCCGCCGGCCGCCGGAGCATGATCTGAAACACCGCCGTGGCGCTCGCGATTCTCATCGCGCTGCTTACTCGCGTGCTCTTCGATGTCTGGACCTAGTCGGCCCGGTCCTCGCCGCCGAAGTCGCCGAAGTCGCCGAGGGCAGCGCACCGCTCCCTACAGGGGTGAGGGCCAGCACGAGACGCCCGTGCCGGTGATCTCCGCAGCCCGCCAGGAGGAAAGCTACGCCTTGGCGCGCTGACGTCGGGATCGCCGACCCGTGAGGCGTCGTGCTCCACCTAAGCCACAGTCTGCCCAACGAAGGCAAAGGCGATCCCTACCCCCCGGGGGTATGCACGGCTGTGGAGTCAAGGATCGGCTAAATCCTTCGGTGGACCCTCCCATCGTTGTTCTGTGGGGCTGGTCAGGGCCGTAGGTTGATCTCGCCGCCCACGACATGAGCCGTCGCCTCGTTGCTCGCTCCGCTGTCGCTGTGGCACTGACGAAGTCATCGACTCCCTCCCGTCTCGAGGAGGGGAACTTAAGGAGCAGAACCATGTCCCAGAACAACACCCATCGGGCCGTCGGCCGAGCAGTCACGCCCGTAGGGATCGCTGGTCGGGCTCTGCGGGGCACGGGCGGTGCCGCTGTGCTCGGCACGGTCGTCCTCGGATCCGCGCTGCTCGCGGGCCCCGCACAGGCCGCCCCTGCCGCGTTGCCCGCTGCACCTGCCGTTACTGCACAGGCTGCCGCGCCGGCGACGCCGGCCCCTGCACATGCGACGTCTGCGTTGGGGGCCGAGAAGCTGCGGTGGGGTTCCCAGGGTTCTGCCGTGGAGCAGCTCCAGACGGCACTGAACGAGCACGGTGCCTCACTGTCCGTGGACGGCAAGTTCGGTCGGCTCACCCATGGGGCCGTGAAGGACTTCCAGCGCTCGCACGACCTGAAGATCGACGGGGTCGTGGGCCCGCAGACCCGCGGTGCACTGAACGGCGGGGGCGCTTCGATCTCTACCGGCGGAACGTCTGCTCCGGCTCCGGCGCACTCTGCGACGAATTCTCAGCAGGCGATCGTCGACGCCGCGCGCAGCCAGGTCGGGGTCTCGTACTCGTGGGGGACCTCCAAGCCGGGTGTCAGCTTCGACTGCTCGGGGCTGACCTCGTACGCGTACGCGCAGGCCGGCATCGACCTGCCCCGCACCTCGTCGCAGCAGGTCGCGGCCGGCACCACGATCTCGAAGTCCGAGGCCCAGCCCGGCGACCTCGTGGTGTGGCCCGGCCACCTCGGGATCTACGCGGGCGGCAACACGGTGATCGACGCCGGCAACAGCAAGGGCTCCGTCAGCGAGCGCACCATCTGGGGTTCGCCGACCTTCGTCACCTTCCGCTGACCGCAGGTCGCAACGCCCGCGCAGAGGGAGCCTCGACCAACGGTCGGGGCTCCCTCTACGTGCAGAGGCAGCGGTGTCAGCTGATCGAGGCCAACAGCTCTGCACAGGCCTGCTCGCAGCGTCGGCAGGCGTCGGCGCAGACCTTGCAGTGCTCGTGCATGCCGGCGTGCTTCTCGCACTCCTCGGCGCAGGAGCGGCACGCCGCCTGACATGCCTCGAGCAGTGCACGGTTGAGGGCGACGTTATTGCCCGTCTGACGGGACAGGACCCGGCCGGTCGTCTCGCAGACGTCGGCGCAGTCCTGGTTCAGGCGGATGCACTGGGTCAGCTCCGCCACCATGTCTTCGGCCAGGCAGGCGTCCGCGCAGGCGGTGCAGGTCTGGGCGCACTCGAAGCAGGCCTCGATGCATTCGGCGAGCTTCTGCTGGTCGATGGTGCCGAGGTCCTTCGGGTAGGTCTTGAGCATGGATGCCACGCGATCAGTCATGATTCTGCTCCTTCTCGTTCCGGACGGACCGGCGGATGCCGGCCCGTCCTGACGACGCTAGCCATCGCCCCCCGAAGGACGGAAGCGGATAGACCACTCGTTTGGAGGCAATGCGGAATGACTGGCCAACGTTGTGCTCAAGAAGTCAAGATCTGACCTTGAGGAGACCTTGATCTAGGGGTCATAGGCTGGTGCCAAGTGTCCTCTGACTAGGAGAAATCATGCGTTCTCGTCGCTCTCTCGGCCGTCTCGCGGCCGTCGTCGTCACCGGTGCGATTGTGTTTGCCGGCTGCACCGACAGCGGGTCTGAGGAGGGTCAGACGCCGGGCGAGTCAGAAGCGTCGGAGGCGTCCGATGGAGGCAGCCACGGCGGCATGGAGCACCCGATGGATGGCGGCCCTGCGCCCGAAGGTATGGCGTCTGCGGAGGATCCCGAGTTCCCGGTCGGCACGGAGGTGACGCTCACGGCGGACCACATGGAGGGCATGGAGGGGGCGACGGCGACGATCTCGGGCGCCTTCGACACCACGACCTACTCGGTCAGCTTCACGCCGACCGATGGCGGTGAGCCGGTCACTGACCACAAGTGGGTCGTTCACGAGGAGCTCGAGAACCCGGGCGAGGCACCGCTGGCAGAGGGCACCGAGGTGGTCATCACCGCCGATCACATGACCGGGATGGAGGGTGCTGAGGCCACCATCGACAGTGCCACCGAGGAGACCGTGTACATGGTCGATTACGAAGCCGACGGGATGATGATGACGAACCACAAGTGGGTCGTCGAGAGCGAGATCGAGCCTGCGTGATGACCTCCCCGTCGAGCCCTCGAGGTGCGCTCGCCTCCTCCGGGGGTAGGCCCCGTCGTCGCACCGGCCGGTTGCCGCGCCGATCGCTCGTGCTCGGTGCCGGCCTGTTCCCGCTCGTGGTCGCCGGCTGCGGGGCCGGCGGGGCCGAGCCCGCATCCATCACTGGTGATCAGGAGTTGCTTCAGGAACATGGCTTCGCCGACGCGGACGCGCACGAGATCATCGACCGGCTCGAGGCACTCCCGGTGGCTGAGCGACCGCAGGATCTGATCGCCAGCGTCACCGCGACGTCTCTGCAGCTCCAAGACGATGCAGGGCGCGAGGCCGAGCTGCCCCTTCCCGAGGACCAGTTCTACTTGTCGGTGGCCCCGTTCGTCGAGACCACCCACGAGTGCGCCTTCCACAGCCTGACCACGTGCCGCGGAGAACTGCGCAGCCGCGAGCTCACCGTGAGCGTGGTCGACAGCAGCTCGGGCGAGGTCCTTGAGGAGGGCACTCGCACCACGCATGACAACGGGTTCGTCGGTTTCTGGTTGCCGCGCGGGATCACCGCCGAGCTCACGTGCGCCCTCGAGGACTACACGGGGACCGCGTCCATCTCGACCCAGGCGGAGGATGATCTGACCTGTCTGACCAGTCTCCAGCTGACGTGAGCAGGCGAAGCACCCGGTCCGCCTTCTGGCATTCGGTGGTCGGCCCAACTGGGCGGAGCGTGACACCACGCCTGAGTCGTCGGACCACGCTCCGACTGGGCGGGAGCCTGCTCGTCCTCGCGCCCCTTCTTGCGGCGTGCAGCAGTTCTTCGGACGCCGCGAGCGAGGCGAACGCCGGGTACGTCTCCGGCGATGGTGTCGTCGTCGAGATCCCCCCGGAGGGACGCGCCGATCCTCTGGAGATTCGGGGAACCACCTACGACGGCGACGACTTCGACTCCACGGCGCTGCGCGGTGCACCCTTGCTGATCAACGTCTGGTATGCGTCGTGTCCGCCGTGCCGGGTCGAAGCACCGGCGCTGAAGGCCGTGCACTCCGAGTACAGCGCCCTGGGAGTGGAATTCGTGGGCGTGAACACGCGCGACAAGGCCGGGCCAGCCGCCGCGTTCGAGGAGACCTTCGGCATCACCTACCCCTCGATCCCCGACACCGACGGAGCGGTGATCGCGTCCATGGACGGCAGCGTTTCGCCCAACGCCGTCCCCACGACTTTGATCCTCGATGCTGAAGGACGAGTAGCCGCCCGGATCGCGGGCGCAGCCGATCAGAGCACCCTAGAGAGCCTCTTGGATGCCGTGCTAGCGGAGGCCGCCTGATGGGTGAACTGTTCGCCACCACCGTGCTGAGCGGACCCCTGGCCGCAGCCCTGCTGCTGTCGATGGTGGCCGGTCTGGTCGCGTTCCTCTCGCCGTGCGTGCTTCCGGTGGTCCCCGGCTACCTCGGATACATCACCGGGCTCACCGGAGGAAGCGCCGGGCCGCCCCGCACCGGCGATCCCGGGGAACGGCCATGGCGCCTGGTCACCGGCGCTGTGCTGTTCGTCGCCGGGTTCACTGCGGTATTCCTGGTCATCGGCGGTTTCGTCGGTGCACTCGGGTCATTGGTGATCCAGTACACCAGCGCGATCAATCGGATCTCCGGAGTGCTGGTGATCCTCATGGGCCTGGTGTTCGTGGGAATCTTCCCCCGCCTCTCCGGTGTGAAAAGGATCCGGAAGCGCCCCGATGCCGGACTCGCCGGCGCCCCGCTGCTCGGGATCACGTTCGGCTTCTCCTGGACCCCGTGCATCGGGCCGACGTTCGCCGCAGTCGCCGCACTCAGCCTCGGGGAGGCATCCGCGAGCCGCGGCGCTCTCCTGGCTTTCGGCTATGCGATCGGGCTCGGGATCCCGTTCATCCTCTTCGCCCTCGTGTTCCGGCGCGCCCTAGGAATCTCCAAGATGCTGTCCCGGCATCGCCGCACGCTCCAGATCGTCGGCGGGTCCGTCCTGATCACCATCGGGCTGCTGCTGGTCTCCGGGGTGTGGGAGCAGTGGATGGCGCTCCTGCAGGTCCAGATCGGCACCTTCACCACGATCGTCTAAGGGTGCTGCTCTCGAGGATCAGCGTTCAACGGTCGCTCGAGGAAGCCGGATGGTGAAGACGGCTCCCCGCCCGGGCCCCTCACTGGCGGCAGCCATGGTCCCGCCGTGCGCATCCACGAGTGCGCGACTGATCGTCAAGCCGATTCCCGAGCCGGAGTTCTCACGGGTGCGAGCGCTGTCGGCGCGGAAGAAGCGTTCGAACAGCCGCGCCTGGTCACGCGCGGTGAAACCCTCACCGTCGTCGGACACCGCGATCTCCACCACGTCGCCGGTGGTGAGCGCTGAGAGAGTGACGGCGCCCCCGGGCGAGGTGTGCCGCAGGGCATTGCTCAGGAGGTTTCCGAGTACCTGGGCGAGGCGGTCCGGGTCGGCGTGAATGATCGGGGAGCGGCGCATAACGAAATCTCGTCGCAATGCCACACCCGCTGCCTCGAACCTCTCCTCCCATTCCTGGAGTGTTGAGTCCAGCAGGTCGCGGACCGACGTGGGCCGCAGCTCCACCGGGAGCTGTCCCTCTTCGGCACGGGACACCTCGCTGATGTCGTCGGCCAGCCGGGACAGGCGTATGGTCTGACCGACAAGGATGGGCATGGCCGCCTCCGGCTCGATGACACCATCAGCCATCGCCTCGTGATGTGCCGAGAGAGTAGCAATGGGAGTACGTAGCTCGTGGGCGAGGTCAGAGAGCAGCCGGCGGCGATTCTCTTCGACGGCATCTAGGCGTGCAGCCATGTCGTTGAGCGTGGCGGCCAGAGAGTCCAGCTCGGTTCCCGCACCGAGGGCGGGCACCCGAGTGGAGTAGTGGCCTCGGGAGAGTTCGTCCACGGCCAGGGTGAGGCGGTGGAGTGTCTGCCGGAGTCGTCGCGCCAGTCTCCAGGTGACCAGGCCTGCCGCTAGGAGGGAGACCACCAGTCCGACCCCCAGGGCGAGGGCGAGGGCGTCACGGTAGGCGCGCTCGATATGCAGAATCTCAGCGCTGCCCACCGGAAGAGCAGTCTGGAGCAGGTGATAGTGGAAGACGGCGGGTCCGATCATCACCGTCAGAGCGGTGATGCTGACGGCGCCGGCACACAGCACGATGAGCTGGCCGATCATCAAACGTGAGGCGAGGCTCGTGCCGGGGCGGATCGTTCTGGCCGATGAGCGGGGATCAGTCACGCCCTCACCCCTTCCCCATCCGGTACCCGATACCGCGGACCGTGGTGACATACCGTGCCGAACCCGCTGTCTCGTCCAGTTTTCGTCGCAGGTTGGCAATATGCACATCGACGAGATGGTCATCTCCGATCCAGGCATCACCCCAGACGGCTTCCATCAGCTGGTGGCGGCTGAAGACCTGGCCCGGCCGACGGGCCAGGGTCATAAGCAGTCCCCTTTCGGTGGGGGTCAGCGGGACTGGTTGGCCAGCGAGCCGCACCTCCTGGGCAGCCGTATCGAGCTCAAGCTCTCCGAATGCCCGCACGGTCCCCGAAGGAGCGGTCCCGGGCTCGCCGCGGGGCCGCCGCAGCACGGCCTGGACCCGGGCGACAAGTTCACGCACGCTGAACGGTTTGGTGAGGTAGTCATCCGCACCCACCGACAGGCCCACCAGGCGATCAACCTCCTCTGATCGCGCCGTCGTGATCAGCACGTAGCAGTCGGAGAAGGCGCGGATCCTCCGCATCACCTCCAAGCCATCGAGGCCAGGCAGGCCGAGATCGAGGATGATCACGTCCGGTGACAAGGCGCGGGCTACCTCCACCGCCTCCGGACCGCTTCGAGCGCTCCCCGTGGCGTAGCCGGCCTTCACGAGGTATGCCTGCACGACGTCCGAGAGCGCGACTTCGTCTTCGACAACGAGAACCGTCGCTGCAGCTCGAGCCGATTCACTCCTCATGGGCTCCAGTCTGATCTCCGTTCCTGGGCGCCGTGGAGGTCCTGCTCGAGTCCGACCGGGAGCTGGCCGAGCCCGCGCGGCTCGAAGACTGGGTCGTCGACACCGAGGTCGAGCTCTCGCGGCCGGCCAGGCGCGCCGCGCTCTTGGCAGGGGTCAGATCCAGTCGGCGCAGCATCTGCGCATTCAAGGCCACAACGACAGTGGACAACGACATCAGGATCGCGCCGACCGACATGGGCAGTACGAATCCGATCGGCGCCAGGACACCGGCGGCCAGCGGAACGGCGGCGATGTTGTACCCGGCAGCCCACCACAGGTTCTGCTTCATCTTGCGGTAACTGGCACGGGAGAGCTGGATCACCGAGAGTACCGAGCGGGGATCGTCGGAGGCCAGGATCACGCCGGCGGAGGCGATCGCGACGTCGGTGCCGGCACCGATCGCGATGCCGACGTCGGCCTGCGCGAGGGCGGGGGCATCGTTGACGCCGTCGCCGACCATCGCCACGGCTCGTCCGTCGCGCTGGAGCTCGAGGACCTTCTCGCTCTTGTGCTCCGGGCGCACCTGGGCGAAGACCTGGTCGATACCGAGCTCGCCGGCCACGGCGCGGGCAACGGGCTGGGCATCGCCCGTGATCATGACGACGCGGATTCCCAGCTCATGCAGGGCATCGACGGCCTCGCGAGATTCCTGGCGCACTTCGTCGGCCAGGCCGATCGCTCCCGTGACCTGCCCGTCGAGGAGGACATGGAGGACGATCGCTCCGTCGGCCGACCACGACCCGGTCGCCGGCAGCGGCTGGTGACCGTGCTCGGCCAGCAGGTTGGGTCCGCCGACCTGGACGGTGCGCCCGTCCACGGTCGCGCTGACGCCGACCGCGGTGGTGGACTGGAACTCGGTGGCGCGCGGCACGTCGAGCCGGCGGTCGTCGGCGGCGGCGGCGATCGCCCGGGCGAGGGGGTGCTCGCTGTCGGCTTCGGCCGCGGCGGCCAGCGCGAGCAGCTCGTCCTCGCCCAGGGTGCCGACGGTGGTGACGTGGTTCAGGGCGGGCTCGCCCTTGGTCAGCGTGCCCGTCTTGTCGAACAGGACGGTGTCGATGGTGCGCATCCGCTCCAGGGCGGCACGCTCCTTGACCAGGACGCCCCCCTTCGCGGCCCGCTCGGTCGAGATGGACACCACCAACGGGATCGCCAGACCCAGCGCGTGAGGGCAGGCGATGACCAGAACGGTGATCGCGCGGACCAGTGCACTCTCGGGCACCCCGACGACTGTCCACACGATCGCGGTGACGATCGCCGCGATCAGCGCGTACCAGAACAGCCAGCCGGCGGCTCTGTCCGCGAGCAGCTGGGCCCGGGTCGTGGAGGATTGGGCGTTGGCGACCAGGCGCTGGATGCCCGACAGGGCGGTGTCCTCACCGATCGCGGTGACGCGCACGCGCAGCGCGTTGTCCGTCGCCACCGTGCCGGCGACGACCTGATCACCGATCTCGCGACGAACGGGGCTGGACTCGCCGGTGATCATCGACTCGTCGACATCGGCGCCACCATCGATGACTTCCCCGTCGGCCGGGACCCGGCCACCGGGTCGCACGATCACGACGTCTCCGAGCTGCAGCTCGGCCGGGGAAACCGCGACGATGTCCTCGCCCTCGATCTTCTCGGCCTGGTCGGGCAGGAGCGCGGCCAGGGAATCCAGCGCGGAGGAGGTCTGCGCGAGGGAGCGCATCTCGAGCCAGTGGCCCAGCAGCATGATCACGATCAGGAGGGCGAGCTCCCACCAGAAATCGAGCTCGTGGGAGAGCAGTCCGAGGCTGGCGCCGAGCGAGGAAACGAAGGCGACCGTGATCGCCATCCCGATCAGGAGCATCATCCCGGGCTTGCGATCCCGGATCTCCTCGACCGCGCCCGTCAGGAACGGTCGACCGCCCCACAGGTACATGACCGTGCCCAGGACCGGCGAGACCCACGGCACCCAGGCCGCGTCCGGCAGCGCATAGCCGAGCAGGTCAGCGAACATCCCGTTCAGCAGTACCGTCGGGATAGCAAGGACGAGCATGATCCAGAACAGCCGACGGAACATCCCCACGTGATCACCATGACCCGCATGGCCCCCGTGACCCGACATGTCGTGCCCCGCGTGCGGGTCGTGGTGCTCGTGGCCCGCCATGTCGTGCTCACCGTGCCCGGTCATGTCATGGCCGGTGTGCGTGGCGGTCGGCAGGGCATGCCCCTCGTGCGCCATCTGCTCGGCATCGTAGCCGCCATGACGGTCCCCGCCCGGCGGAGCGTCCGCCGGGCCGTGTGGGCCCGTGCCGCGGTGATGCCCGTGCTGGGCCATGTCGTGCCCGGCGTGGTCGGGTTCGGGGGTAACCGGGTGGTCGTGGCGGTGGTGGTGGGGGGTGCTCATGGTGTCCCTTCCGCAAGGCCCCGGACGGGGCTGGGTATTGCCGGGGTGGGTCAGGCGTCGGCCACGGTGTAGCCGGCCTCCGCGACGGCGGCGCGGACGGCGGCCGGTGCGGCAGCTCCGGCCACGGTCACGGTGGAGATCCCACCGGGCGCCAGGTCGATCCGTACTTCCTCCACGCCCTCGAGAACGGTGATTGCCGTGGTCACGCTGTCGGCGCAATGACCACAGGTCATGCCCCGCACCGGATACGTCGTGGTCTCGGCCGCGGACGTCGCAGTCGCCTCAGCAGCGGCGCGGTCCTCCACCGGGGCGGTGGCGCAGCAGGAACAGCCGGTGGAAGCCATCGGCAGGGGTCGAAGTGTCTCGGGCCTCATGAGGTACTCCTCGCATCAGAGGGTGCAGCAGCGGCGGAAACTGTCGTTGCTCCCCTCAGTTTTATACCCCCCGGGGGTATTTGGCAAGTGATTCACTGCGGGAGCATGGGGTCGACCGGTCGACCGGTCGCTCGGTGCCGGCTGCGCGGCTCTCGTCGGACACGCTCTCGTCCGCGATCGAAGAACGGCCGAGCCTGCCCGTCCTGCTGCTCGCAGTTGCGTGCGGCGCCGCCATTAGCAGGAACCCCCGAAATCACGCCCGCGGCCCGGGCAGCCGCTTTTGAGCTATTAAGGTCCCGGCCCCAACGGGCGCTAGCCGGAAAGACCAGCTATCGGCTAGTGCCGGCCGCGGCGGTCCGGGCTAGCCCGCGGCGCCGCGGACACGCCGCTGCGGCATGCCCGAGCGCGCCGCGGGTCGGGGTCGGCCCATAGGGTGGCGCGCCCGCTGGAGGGGAGGGGGTGAGTCGGGAGATCACGGAGGCGCTGGTGGCGGTGGCGGCACTGGCGACGGCGCTGCTGAACCTCTGCGCAGCCGTACTGCGGCTGCGTGAGGCCGAGCAGACTCGGAGCCGGGAGCAACGGGGTCGCGGCGGACGACACCGACGATGAGATGACGGGAGGGGCGGGAGCAACCCGCCCCCTCCCGTCATTGCGGGACTCTCGAGCTGCACGGAGCGTTCCTACTGAGACCCGGCAGGGTCTCCGCTCGCTGGTGACACCATGGAGCGTGCCCACCAACGCTGAGAACATCCGCGCCCGCGACATCAAGGTGGTCAC
>NZ_JALXKT010000071.1:0-15785 GCF_025144775.1 Brachybacterium sp. p3-SID957
GGGATGGGGCCATGCCGAACATCGACGAGCTGATCGAGAGGTTCATGGGCCCGGCCGCCGACGTGATGAGCGCGGTCGTCTTCTTCGAGATCCCCCTCTTCGGCGGGCTGCCGATCATCGTGCTGTGGCTCGCGATCGGCGCGCTGTTCATGACGGTGTGGCTGCGCTTCCAACCGATCAGCGGATTCCGGGCGTCCATGCAGGTGATCCGAGGGAAGTTCAGCGCCCGGACCGACCCCGGTGAGGTCTCCAGCTTCCAGGCACTGGCCACTGAGCTGTCCGGCACCGTGGGCCTGGGCAACATCGCCGGCGTGGCGGTGGCCGTGTCCCTGGGCGGCCCGGGCGCGGCGCTGTGGATCGCGGCCTTCGGCGTCCTGGGCATGAGCATGAAGATGGCCGAGGCCACGCTGGGGTCGAAGTTCCGGGAAATCCGCGAGGACGGCAGCATCCAGGGTGGCCCCATGGTCTACCTGCGCGACGGCCTCGCCTCCATCGGCTACCGCCGCCTGGGCGTCGTGCTGGGCTCGGCGTACGCCGTGTTCACCGTGCTGGGCGCCTTCGGCTGCTGCTCACCCTGGCAGTGGCACTCTTCGGCTACTCCACCCTGCTGGCCTACGCCTACTACGGTGAGCAGGCACTGACGTACCTCTTCGGCTACAAGAAGTCGATCATCTACACCTTCCGCGTGCTGTGGATCGTCGGTGCAGTGATCGGTTCGGCCGCCTCCCTCGACGCCGTGATCGCCTTCGGCGATGCGTCGTTCTTCCTGTTGGCGGTCCCCAACATCCTGGGCATCTACTTCCTGGCGAAGGTGGTGCGCCTGGAGATCTTCGGGTTCAACCGCCGTCTGTGTGCCGGGTCCATCGAAGCGGTCGAGGACGAGGACCTGCGGGTCGGGCTGGTCTCGGAGGACCCGACCCCGGAGCAGACGCAGCGAGCGGAGAAGGAGGAGCGCGCGGAGAAGGAGCGCCTGCGCACCCTGCACCGCACGCTCTCGGACGACCCGGACTTCCCGGTGCGCGCCGCCCACCACGGAGACGACCTCGCCTCACCGATGGGCACCCCCGATGAGCCGATCCCGGACACCGGACAGTTCCTGGCGGTCGAGGAGCGGCGCAGCGAGGGCGATGGGGGAGCGGGGAGTGGGCCCGCCGGCGGTGGATCGCACCGCGCCGACTGAGGCACAGGTGAGGAGGGCCTGGACCTTCGCCCTGTCCGTCGTCCAGTTCGCAGGCGTCAGCGAGTGGTACGGGCGGCTGCGACCACGACGTCGGTGCCGTCGGACGAGATCAGCACCGTGTAGGTGGCGTTCGGATCCCTGGGGTTGGAGCCGCTTTCCCAGCGCATTCCCGTGTGCACCTCCTCCGGCGCTATGCGCGGGGAGATGGGGGCCCCGTCCTCACTGACGGGGAGGCCGTTCGTACCTTCCCCGAAGGCATCGGCCATCCACGTCTGCACCGTCTCGGCGCTGCCCGTGAAGGTGACTCGCAGACTCCATTCGAGGAGTTCGGTGTTGACGATTCCTTCGCTGAGAGTCAGTTCTGCGTCGGGGACAGGCAGGCCCACAGCGGTGAGTGCTTCTTCAGGAGTACTGGGCTTGCTTGTCATAGCCGTGGTCTTCTCATTCTTCGGATCGGAAATGCTGCAGGCCGTCAGCAGTGACGGTGGAACCAAGCTCAGAGCCCCGATGAGGGCGATTCGACGTCTCATGGCCCTGTCGTCCTTCTTGCGGTCGATCCGTGAAGAAGGAACTCCCACGTGTGGTCGGCAATAGTTGCATCCTCACTGGACCAGTCGCCGGCGCCGGGATCAACAGGATGCCATTCCGTCATCCCCGGGTCATTTGCAGTTGTGCCTGGCACTGGGTCGCCGAGACCGTCAGGGAGTCCGGATCCCAGTGGCCCGTCGGGGGGCCCGACTTCACTTCCATCGCCACGACGGTCATGCGCACGACCACCCTCGCGCCCCGCCCTGCTCGGTGCCTCCGGTCTTGGTGAAGCCGGGGGAGGGAGATGGGTCTGCACGCCCACGGGGTCAGAGGCCGCAGAGGCGCCGTCCTGTTCATCCGCATGAGCATCGGCTTCGCCGGCCAGGGTGCTGAACCTGGACGTCGCGTCGATGAGGACAGGGAGAACGTCGGTGCGGACCGCGATTCGGAAGCTGTCACCGTCTGGCCCTTTCCAGATCGGGTCGCATTGGGCTGCCGGCTCCAGAATCGATCGAGTTCGCTCCAGCGCCTCTTGCCGGTCACGGAGGAGTTGAGCGAAGCGTCGAACGGCTTCCGGGTCGCTCCCCAGAAATGACGACATGCCCCGGACTTCCTCCTGGCGATCTCTACGTCGTAGAAGAATAGGGTTGCGGCCGTACGGTGTCGATGGGGAGAACTTCCCTGCGGGAAGAGACGGCGGGCACGCGTCCCGCAGTCCCGCGCGCCTCCGACAGGCCGGCATGTCAACCGACGACCGCGTGTCCACATCGTGAGCTTCACATCTCGCATCGTGGCGGCGGCGTAGACTGCCCCCCATGCCTCAGCTCCGCTCCCGCACCTCGACCCACGGCCGCAACATGGCGGGCGCGCGTGCCCTCTGGCGCGCCACCGGCATGGAGACCTCGGACTTCGGCAAGCCGATCATCGCGATCGCCAACTCCTACACCCAGTTCGTGCCCGGCCACGTGCACCTAAAGAACATGGGCGACCTGGTGGCCTCCGCCGTCAAGGAGGCCGGAGGCGTCGCCAAGGAGTTCAACACCATCGCGGTAGACGACGGCATCGCCATGGGCCACGGCGGCATGCTCTACTCGCTGCCCAGCCGCGACGTGATCGCGGACTCCATCGAGTACATGGTCAACGCCCACACCGCCGACGCGCTGGTGTGCATCTCCAACTGCGACAAGATCACCCCCGGCCATCTGATGGCCGCCATGCGCCTGAACATCCCGGTGGTGTTCGTCTCCGGCGGGCCGATGGAGTCGGGTGAGCCCGTGGACGGCGTGGTCGAGCACCGCCTGGACCTGATCGATGCGATCGTGCAGAGCGCGGACGACACCGTCACCGACGCCCAGCTTGCCGACATCGAGGAGAACGCCTGCCCCACCTGCGGCTCCTGCTCCGGCATGTTCACTGCGAACTCGATGAACTGCCTCACCGAGGCGCTGGGCCTGTCCCTGCCCGGCAACGGCACCACCCTGGCCACCCACGCCTTCCGCAAGGAACTGTTCCTGCAAGCCGGGCGTACCGTGGTGGACCTCGCCAAGCGCTACTACGAGCAGGACGACGACTCCGTGCTGCCGAGGAACATCGCTACCAAGGCCGCGTTCTGCAACGCCATGAGCCTGGACGTGGCGATGGGCGGCTCCACCAACACCGTGCTGCACATCCTGGCCACGGCCATCGAGGGCGAGGTCGACTTCACCCTCGAGGACATCGACCGCATCTCCCGCACCGTGCCGTGCCTGTCCAAGGTGGCGCCCAACGGCACCGCCCACGTGGAGGACGTCCACCGCGCCGGCGGCATCCCCGCCATCCTGGGCGAGCTGGACCGAGCCGGACTGCTGCACCACACCGTCCACTCCGTGCACTCCCCGGATCTGCAGTCCTGGCTGAAGGACTGGGACATCCGCGGCGGGTCGCCCACCGAGAAGGCCAACGCCCTGTTCCATGCGGCACCCGGCGGCGTGCGCACCACCCAGGCGTTCTCCTCCACCAACACCTACAAGGAGCTGGACACCGATTCCGAGGGCGGTGTGATCCGCGCCGTGCCCCACGCCCACACCAAGGACGGCGGCCTGTGCGTGCTCACCGGCAACCTCGCCGCCGAGGGCAGCGTGATCAAGACCGCCGGCATCACCGAGGACCTGTTCCACTTCGAGGGCACCGCGGTGGTATGCGAGTCCCAGGAGGAGGCCGTCCAGAAGATCCTGGACAAGACCGTCAAGGCCGGCCACGTCGTGGTGATCCGCTACGAGGGCCCCCAGGGCGGCCCCGGTATGCAGGAGATGCTCTACCCCACCTCCTTCCTCAAGGGCCGGGGCCTGGGCCGCGACTGCGCACTGATCACCGACGGCCGCTTCTCCGGCGGCACCAGCGGCGTCTCCATCGGCCACATCTCCCCGGAGGCCGCCGAGGGCGGCATCATCGGACTGGTCGAGGACGGCGACCGCATCGTCATCGACGTGGACAAGCGCTCCTTGAGCCTGGAGGTGGACGACGCCGAGCTCGAGCGTCGCCGCCAGAAGAAGGGCGAGCTGCCCTGGCGTCCCGTCAGCCGCGACCGCAAGATCACCCAGGCGCTCAAGGTGTACGCGCACCTGGTGCGCTCAGCCACCTACGGCGCGACCCGTCGGCCCCTGGACTGATCACGGCTTCGACTAAGCGGCCGCCGCGCTGACTGCCCGATGCCGGTCAGCAGCAGCGGCTCCCAGGGTTCGCGTCCTGCTCGGCGTACCGCTGGCGCCAGAACTCCCGCTCGCTCAGGGGAGCGTGGGCACAGCCGGTGATCTCGTGGTGGCGAAGATAGTGATCGTAGGCATCCGAGCCGAGCACCCCGCGGGCGATGCGGCACGCACTGGCCAGCATCGACCGCAGGGTGCTTGTGAGGGCCATGACGCTCAGTGCCCCCCGCCTCGGGTCGAGAAGTCCTTCTCGGGGTGACGGCTCAGCCACTGCGCCCACTGCGCCTGCAGTGCCTTCTCCGATGGTGAGGCACCCAGGCCGGAGGGAGCGTAGTACACCGACTCCACCGGCTCCTCCTCCGTGTTCAGCAGGTTCTGGCCCCGCAGGGCCTGGATGGTGCGCCACACGGCCACGATCATCACGATCAGGGCGCACACCACGAACAGGATCGACAGCGAGCCCTGCACAGCCGTGTTGAACACCACCGTCTGCATCTCCTCGACACTGCCAGCCAGCCCCAGGGAGGTCTCACCGTTGGCCAGTGCCTCTTTGAACATCTGGTGATTGGCCCAGTACCCGATAGCCGGGACGGGCGAGAAGATCTTCAGGTATGAGCCGTACACCGTGATCACGGCCGTGAACAGCATCGGCACCGCAATGATCAGCAGGGTCCACCGTCGGCCCTTGCGGGCGAACACCACCAGGCAGATCGACAGGGCGATGGCCGCGAGCAACTGGTTGGCGATACCGAACAGCGGAAACAGGGTGTTGATTCCGCCCAGGGGATCATTGACGCCCATCACCAGGATGGACCCCCAACCGGCCACCATCACCGCGGTGGTGATCCACGCACCCGCCGTCCACTTCGGGTCGCGGAAGCGCTGGTACACGTTGCCGAGCACGTCCGAGAGCATGAAGCGGGCCACTCGGGTACCGGCATCCACCGCCGTCAGGATGAACAGCGCCTCGAACATGATGGCGAAGTGGTACCAGAACGCCATCATGGCGTCCCCGCCGATCACCCGCTTCATGATGCCCGCCAGACCGAGCGCCAAGGTGGGAGCGCCACCGGTGCGCGAGACGATGGAGTTCTCGCCCACCTGCTGCGCGGTGTGCTCCAGCACCTCGGGTTCGACGGACACCCCGGTCAGGCCGAGCGAACTGATGAACTGGGCCGCGCCCTCAGCGGTGCCGCCCGTGGCCGCGAACGACGAGTTCATGGCGAAGTAGATGCCGCGGTCGATGGAGGCGGCGGCCACCAGCGCCATGATCGCCACGAACGATTCCATCAACATGCCGCCGTACCCGATCATCCGGGTCTGGCTCTCCTTCTCCACCAGTTTCGGGGTGGTGCCCGAGGAGATGAGCGCATGGAACCCGGACAGTGCACCGCAGGCGATGGTCACGAAGAGGAACGGGAACAGCGGCCCGGCGAACACGGGGCCGTCGGCCCGGGAGGCGTACTCGGACAGCGGCGGAGCCTGGAGCGCGGGCCGCACCAGGACGATGGCCAGCGCGAGCATCACGATCACGCCCACCTTCATGAAGGTGGAGAGGTAGTCGCGCGGCGCCAGCAGCACCCACACCGGCAGCACCGCGGCCAGGAAGCCGTACCCGATGATCATCCATGCCAGCACGGGGCGGTCGATGTGGAAGAGGGTCTGGCCCCAGTCGCTCTCGGATACCCAGCGGCCGCCGATAATGGCCGCCAGCAGCATCGCGCACCCAATAGCGGAGACCTCCATGACCTTCCCGGGGCGGATGAACCGCAGATAGAAGCCCATGAACAGGGCGATGGGAATGGTCAGGCCCACCGAGAACACGCCCCAGGCGCTCTCCCCGAGGGCATTGACCACCACCATCGCCAGAATGGCGACGATGATCAGCATGATGCTCAGCGTGGCCACGAAGGCCGCGATACCGCCGACCAGGCCCAGTTCGTCGCGGGCCATCTGCCCTAGGGAGCGGCCGTGACGACGGGTGGAGATCGCCAGCACCAGGTAGTCCTGGACAGCACCGGCCAGGATCACCCCGACGATGATCCAGATCGTTCCGGGAAGGTAGCCCATCTGGGCCGCCAGCACCGGCCCCACCAGGGGGCCCGCACCAGCAATGGCCGCGAAGTGGTGTCCGTACAGCACCCGGCGATCGGTGGGAACGTAGTCCTTGCCGTCATAGGCGTACTCGGCGGGGGTGGCGCGGCGGTCATCGGGCCGCACCAAGTTGTCCTGGATGTACTTGGAGTAGAACCGGTAGCCGATCAGGTAGGTGCACACGGAGGCGAACACGAACCAGATCCCGTTGACGTGCTCGCCGCGCACCAGGGCCAGCATCACCCATCCCAGGCCGCCCAGCAGCGCGATGGTCGCCCAGATGGCGATCTTCGCGGGTGTCCAGCGGTGGTCGCGGGCATAGTCCTCGGCGGGCAGCGCTGTGGGTGGGTGGGGATCGGTGAGGGCGGCGGACCCGTTGCGGTCGACCGCCTCGGGTTCCTCGGGCTGGGCGTTGTGGCTCATAGCGGCTACCGTTCTTTCGCAGCGGGGAGCGAGAGGGGGTGCCGTTACCGTAAGCCCGTTCCCAGGTGATTCCAAGGTCCTTGGTCCCCTGCCGCTGCCGGGACGGAACGCGCTGTTCGCGGTGGTGCACGGTGGGTGCGCAGCCCGGTGCCGGACTCAGCAGAAAGAACGCCCCCGTGCCGAGGGTCTGCTGCACGGATAGGCGACAACCGGTCTGCCCAGCCCGTGGGGTTGGACTGGAGGGATGTTCACCGTGTCCAAGCCGTACCCCAAGGAGTTCCGTGACGACGTTGTGCGGGTCGCAACCCCGCTCTGTCAGTCTCCGACCGCCGCCCGGTACCGGTCCGCGATGACCTCGGCCACCAACGGATGCGTGCCCAAAGGCCGCGCCACCACATCGGCCCCGGACGCCTCCAGTTTCTTCTGGAAGTGTCCCGGTGCCAGCATGTAGGACGCCACCACCACGCGCTCGGCCCCGGCCTGGCGGGCCTGCCGCACCACGGTGGCCACATCCGGCGCGGAGGCCGCCACGTAGCCCAACCCGACCTCGGTTTCCAGAGCGCCCGCGAGCAGGTCACGCATCTGCTCGACCATCGCCACCCCGTCCGGGTCGCTGGTTCCAGCCGCCGCCATCACCACGGTGTCGCCCTTGCTCAGGCCCGCCTCCCGCAGGCGTTCGACCATCACGGTGGCCAGGCGCTCATCCGGGCCCAGCGGCGCGGTCGCCACGGCGGTGCGTCCGCGCACCGCCCCGCCGATGTCCTTGCGCACGTGGTAGCCCGTGGACAGCAGCACCGGCACCACCACCGCTGAGACCGGGGCATCGAGACGGGTGGCATCGGAGGGGCCGGCATGGGCGGCCACCGCATCCTCGATCGCCGGGGCCTGGATGTCCACGAACGACTCCCGCACCGGGGCATCGACCAGCTCCGCGGCCATCACCAGCAGTTCGCGGATCACGTCGCGGCCCGCCCGGAAGCGGGTGCCGTGGGCGCAGCCGATCAGCACCGGGGAGCGGCCGGGGGCGTCCCCGCCCTGCGCGTCGCCCGCGGAGAACGGGTGCTCCGCCTGCTCCTGCGGGGCGGTGAGGTTGTCGCGGCCCGCGCCGCGACCGGTCTCCTGCGGCTCGGGGGGAGCCAGGAAGCCCTCGGCGGCGGTGCCGCCCACCGCGATCACGGCGGGCGAGGTGATCTGCTCGCGCTCCACTGTCTCCACGATGGTCGCCAGCGTGCCGCGCACGCAACGCTGCTCGAGCATGGTCGCGCTCTGCACGACGGCCACCGGGGTGGCAGGGTCGACACCGTTGAGTGTCGCCTGGGCCACCAGGCGCGGCAGCCATTCCACGCCCATCATCAGCACCGTGGTGGTGCCGGCGTCCCGCAGCGCGGCCAGATCGGCCGGCCCCAGGTCGCCGTGGGCGTTGACCACGTGGAGGGCGACGGCGGTGCCGCGGTGTGTGACGGGGACGTCGCCCGCGGCGGGCCCCGCGATCGAGGAGCTCACCCCCGGCACCACCTGGACGTCGATGCCGGCGGCACGGCAGGCCAGCACCTCCTCGCCGCCCCGGCCCAGCAGGAAAGGGTCCCCGCCCTTGAGCCGCACCACGCGCTTGCCCGCGCGGGCCCGCTCCACCAGCACCTGCTCGATCTCCGCCTGGGGGATCGAGGCCACGCCGGGGGTCTTGCCCACGGGGATGATCTCGACGTGCTCGTCGAGCAGCTCGGTCAGGCCCGCGGGGCCCAGACGGTCCACCACCACCACGTCGGCCTGGCGCAGCAGCGCCAGCCCGCGCACGGTGATCAGGTCCAGGGCCCCCGGCCCGCCTCCCACCAGGGCCACCGTTCCCGGCTCGAGGCGCGTGGTGGACAGGGCACTTGCGTCGAGGGGATCGGAGCCCGGGCGGGCGGGGGAGCCGGGAGCGGTGTCGGAGCCGCCCGCCATCATGAACCGGCGGCCGGCCGGGGCGAGGTGGCCACGTGAAGCTTCCCGTCCCGGATCTCGGCGTCGTACACGGCGATCGGCTGCGGCTCCCCACCCCCGGCATCCAGCACCTCGCCGGTGCTCAGGTTCCAGGCCTGCTTGTACATCGGGGAGGCGATCGTGGGCACGATCGTCCCGGGTTCCTCGCCCTCGCCCGGCACCAGGTGGGAGCCCACCAGTCCGCGAGAGAGGATCTGTGTGCCCGAGTACGGATCCAGCTGCTGGATCGCGTGCACGCTGCCGTCCTCCAGCAGGAACACGCCGATCTGGGTGCCGTCCGGCAGCAGTGCGGCGGCGCCGCGCTCCACGGTCAGGGCGTCCACGGAGCAGATCTCGATCATCTCGCCGGCGGTGCCGGCCGAGGTGTCCACGGTGGCGTCGGTGTTCATCGCTGCTGGCTCCTCAGCTCTTCTGGGTGGGGTCGTAGCCGGAGGGCTCGGCGGTCCCCGGCGTGGCCATGGCGTGCTGGCGGGCTGCCAGCGGGGTCGGGTAGGTGTCGGTCTCGCCCTCGGCCGCCGGCCGGGCCTGCCCGCGCTCGAGCACGTACCTCAGTCCCGGGTCGGACTTCTCCGGGGCGTTGACGAAGGAGACGAACTTCGCGCGGCGCTCCGGGTCGTACACGGCCTCGGCCCACTCGTCCACGTAGGAATCGGCGTGCTTCTGCATGGACTCCTCCAGCTGCTCGCCGATGCCCAGCGAGTCGTCCACGATGATGCGGCGCAGCTCCTCGATGCCGCCCGGGAACTCCTCCACCCAGCGCGCCGTGCGCTGCAGCTTGTCCGCTTCGCGGATGTACAGCATCAGGAAGCGGTCGATGCACTTGACCAGGTTGGTGTCATCCAGGTCCTCGACCAGCAGCTTGCCGTGGGCGGGCTGGGCGCCGCCGTTGCCGCCCACGAAAAGGTTCCAGCCCTTCGTGGTCGCGATCACGCCGACGTCCTTGGCCTGGGCCTCCGCGCACTCGCGCGCACAGCCCGAGACGCTGATCTTGAGCTTGTGCGGCGAGCGCAGGCCGCGATAGCGCTTCTCCAGCGCCACGGCCATGGTGGTGGAGTCCTGCACTCCGAACCGGCACCAGTTGGTGCCCAGGCAGGCCTTGACCATGCGCAGGGACTTGCCGTAGGCGTGACCGGACTGGAAACCGGCGTCCACCAGGCGCTTCCAGATCTCCGGCAGCTGCTCCAGGCGCGCGCCGAACATGCCGATGCGCTGGGCGCCGTTGAGCTTCACGTACAGGCCGTAGTCCTTCGCCACCTGAGCGATCACCATCAGGCCCTCGGGGGTGACCTCGCCGGCAGGCATCGCCGGGATCACCGAGTAGGTGCCGTCCTTCTGGATGTTCGCCATCACGAAGTCGTTGGTGTCCTGCAGGGAGCCCAGCTGACGACCCACCGGGTTGTGTCGGGAGCCGGTGATCGCGCCCAGGGTGGACAGGATCGAGGCCACCACCGGGCGGCACACCGCGCAGCCGCGGCCGGTGCCGTAGGCGGCGACCACCTCGGTGAAGGTCTGCTGGCCGCCCTCCTCCACGAGCTTGAACAGCTCCGCGCGGGAGTGCGCGAAGTGCTCGCACAGCCCCTTGGAGACGGTGATGCCGGACTTCTCCAGCTCCTTGTTGAGGATCTTCGTCAGCAGCGGCACGCAGGAGCCGCACACCGTGCCGGCCTTGGTGCACTCCTTGACCTGGCCGATGGTGTGGCAGCCCTGCTCGGTGACGGCGGCGCGCACGGTGCCGGCGGCGACGTTGTTGCAGGAGCACACCACGGCGTCGTCGGGCAGCTCGGTGTCGGGCATGGCGCCGGCGCCGGCCGGGGCGATCAGGGCCGACGGGTCCGCCCCGAGTGCCCGGCCCACCAGGGGCCGCAGCGAGGAGTACAGCTCGATGTCGCCGATGAACACGCCGCCCAGCAGGGTCTTGGCGTCGTCGCTGACCACGAGCTTGCGGTACTGGCGCTTGAACGGGTCGATGAAGGTGACGTCCAGGGCGCCCGGGGTGAGGCCGTTGACGTCGCCGAAGGCGGCTGCCTCCACGCCCACTCCCTTGAGCTTGGTGCCCTCCACCGAGCGCTCATGGGTGCGCTTGCCCCCCAGGAAGCGGTCCACCACCACGTCGGCCATGTCGTTGCCGGGGGCCACCAGGCCCGCGCACACGCCGTTGAAGGAGGCGCACTCGCCGATCGCCCAGATGATCTCGTCGGAGGTCTGGCAGGTCTCGCCCACCACCACGCCGCCGCGCTCGCCGATCGCCAGGCCGGCCTCGCGGGCCACCTTGTCGCGGGGGCGGATGCCGGTGGAGAACACCACGATGTCCGCGGGCAGCTCGGAGTCGTCGGTGAGGTGGGCGGTGCCCATGGCGCCGTCGGCGGCGGGGGAGAAGCGGGCCGCTCCCACGCCGGTGCGCACGCCGATGCCGAGATCCTCGATCAGCAGGCGCAGCATCTCGCCGCCGCCCTGGTCCAGCTGGACGGCCATCAGGCGGTCCGCGAACTCCACGACGGTGGTGTCCACCTCCATGTTCTTCAGGGCGGCAGCTGCCTCCAGGCCGAGCACGCCACCTCCGACGACCACACCGCGCAGCGGGCGCCCCACCTTCTCGGAGCGCAGGGTGACCCACTCGGCCATCTTCTCGACGTCATCGATGGTGCGGTAGGAGAAGGTGCCGGGCAGGTCGTTGCCCTCGGCGCGGGGCGACCACGCCCAGGAGCCGGTGGCCAGCACCAGACGGTCGTAGGAGTGCACGGTGCCGCTAGCGGTGGTGACCGTCTGCGCATCGCGGTCCAGGGCGGTCACGGCGTCGCCGGTGACCAGGGTGATGCGGGGATCGTCCCAGACCGTGGGGTCCAGGGTGAGCAGGTCCGCGTTGCGGCTGGAGAACCAGTTGGACAGGTGCACGCGGTCGTACGGCTGCTGGGGCTCCTCACCGATCATGGTGAGCTCCCAGCTGCCCTCGGGGTCCTGGGCTCGCAGCCGGGAGACGAATCGATGGCCGGTCATGCCGCCGCCGACGACGACGATCCGTTCGCCGTCCAGGGGTGGGGTCGTGGTGGTGTCCTCGGCCGTGGTCAGGGGGGAGTGTCCGGGGGCGGTCATCTGTGGTCACACGTCTCTCTGCGAGGGGCTGCGTCCGACCAGACTAAGGGAGAGCGCGAGGCGGGGCGGGACTTTTCTACCGCCCGCCGGCGGGCTCGCAGCTGATAAGCGGCGATGCGGTACGACCTGGGCCGATACGGGGGCGTCCGAATGGTGGACGGCTGGTCCGCCGTACGACGGGCGGGGGGCTATGGTGGCCGCATGCAGACGATCCTTCTCGTAATCACCGAGCGCGGCTGACGCCCGTTCGTCCCCACGAGACGTCCCGCGCCCCTCAGAGCCACAGGCCGAGGGGCTTTTTCTTTGAAGGAGTTCCGATGACACCTCAGCACCTCACCGGCGCACAGGCACTGGTGCAGTCCCTCGAGCACGCCGGGGCCGAGGTCGTCTTCGGCCTTCCCGGCGGGGCGATCCTGCCCACCTACGACCCGCTGATGGATGCGCAGAAGCTGCGCCACGTGCTGGTGCGCCATGAGCAGGGCGCCGGCCACGCTGCCAGCGGGTACGCCCATGCCACAGGGCGGGTGGGGGTGTGCCTGGCCACGTCCGGGCCAGGTGCCACCAACCTCATCACCCCCATCGCCGACGCCCAGATGGACTCGATCCCGATGGTCGCCATCACCGGGCAGGTCGGCTCCTCCTTCATCGGGACCGACGCGTTCCAGGAGGCGGACATCGTGGGCATGACGATGCCGGTGACCAAGCACAACTTCCTGGTCAAGGACGCCGCCGAGATCCCGCGCGTGATCAAGCAGGCCTTCCACATCGCCTCCACCGGCCGCCCCGGTGCGGTGCTGGTGGACGTCACCAAGGACGCCCAGCAGGCCACCGCGGACTTCGTGTGGCCCGAGACCCTGGACCTGCCCGGCTACCGACCCGAGCCCCGCCCCCACAACAAGCAGATCCGCGAGGCGGTCTCCCTGCTCATGCAGTCCCGCCGGCCGGTGTTCCTGCTGGGCGGCGGCGTGATCCGCGGCCGTGCCTCCCAGCAGGTGACCGAGCTGATCGATGCCAGCGGCGCACCGTTCGTCACCACCCTGATGGGCCGCGGCGCCCTGCCGGACTCGCATCCCAGCCACCTGGGCATGCCCGGCATGCACGGCACCGTCGCGGCGGTCTCCGCGCTGCAGCGGGCGGATCTGATCGTGGCCATCGGTGCGCGCTTCGACGACCGCGTGACCGGTCGCCTGGACTCCTTCGCGCCGAACGCGACGATCGTCCATGCCGACATCGACCCTGCGGAGATCTCCAAGAACCGCACCGCCGACGTCCCGATCGTGGGCCAGGCCGCCGAGGTGGCCGCCGCGCTGGCAGCGGAGCTGCGTGAGCGCATAGCCGCCGACGACACCCGCGACTACGAGTCCTGGTGGAGCACCCTGTCGATGCTGCGAGACACCTACCCGCTGGGATGGACCGCCACCGCCGACGGCTACACCGCCCCGCAGAAGGTGATCTCCCGGATCGGCGAGATCTCCGGACCGGACTCGATCTACGTGGCGGGCGTGGGCCAGCACCAGATGTGGTCCAGCCAGTTCATCCGCTACGAGAAGCCCAACTCGTGGATCAACTCGGGAGGCCTGGGCACCATGGGCTACTCCGTGCCGGCCGCGATGGGCGCCAAGGTGGGACGGCCCGAGACCACCGTGTGGGCCATCGACGGCGACGGCTGCTTCCAGATGACCAACCAGGAGCTGGCCACCTGCGTCATCAACGACATCCCGATCAAGGTCGCGGTGATCAACAACAGCTCGCTGGGCATGGTGCGGCAGTGGCAGAACCTCTTCTACGACAAGCGGTACTCCCACACCGATCTCAACACCGGGCACGGCACCCGCCGCATCCCCGACTTCGTCAAGCTCGCTGACGCCTATGGCGCGGCCGGACTGCGCTGCGAGAGGGACGAGGACATCGACGCCACCATTGAGCAGGCCATGGAGATCAACGACCGCCCGGTGGTGGTGGACTTCCAGGTCAGCGCCGATGCCATGGTCTGGCCCATGGTCCCCGCCGGCGTCTCCAACGACGAGATCCAGATCGCGCAGGGCATGAGCCCCGAGTGGGAGAGGGACATCTGAGAATGAACGCCACCGAATCCGCCATGCCCGCCGACACCCAGACCCTCTCGGTCCTGGTGGAGAACAAACCGGGCGTCCTCACCCGCGTCGCCGCACTGTTCGCCCGTCGCGGCTACAACATCGCGTCCCTCGCGGTGGGCCCCACCGAGCACCCGGAGATCTCCCGCATCACCGTGGTGGTGGACGTGGCCCAGCACCCCCTGGAGCAGATCACGAAGCAGCTCAACAAGCTGGTCAACGTGCTGAAGATCGTGCAGCTCGAGCCCCGTCAGACGGTGCAGCGCGAACTGATGCTGGTCAAGGTCTTGGCCGACAACACCTCGCGCACCTCGGTGCTGGAGATCGTGCAGATGTTCCGGGCCAAGGTGGTCGACGCCGCCGCGGACGCCGTGACGATCGAGGCGACCGGTACGCAGGACAAGCTCACCGCCCTGCTGAGCATGCTGGAGCCCTTCGGGATCCGCGAGATCGTGAAGTCCGGCGAAGTGGCCATCGGACGTGGCGGCCGCGCTCTCACCGACAAGAACCTGCTGGGCTGAGCTCGCCGCCCCACCGACCGCGTTCCATCATCTGATATTCCCTCTCACCCTGTAAGACGGCGGGCTGTAGGATGATCCTGCATCTGCCCCGATTCAGCGACCCGATCCGGGCCCGCACCATCGACCCAAGGAGCACACACCGTGGCCGACATGTTCTACGACGACGACGCCGATCTCTCGATCATCCAGGGCAGGAAGGTCGCGGTCATCGGTTTCGGCTCCCAGGGCCACGCCCACGCCCTGAGCCTGCGCGACAGCGGGGTAGAGGTGCGCATCGGTCTCAAGGAGGGCTCGAGCTCCCGCGCCACGGCCGAGGAGCAGGGCCTGGCCGTCGGCACCCCCGCCGACGTCGCCGACTGGGCCGACGTGGTGATGATCCTGGCGCCGGACCAGTACCAGCGCACCATCTACGACGAGCAGATCAAGGACAAGCTGCGCGAGGGCGATGCCCTGTTCTTCGCCCACGGCTTCAACATCCGCTACGGCTACATCCAGCCCCCGGCGGGTGTGGACGTGGCGATGGTGGCCCCCAAGGGGCCCGGCCACATCGTGCGCCGGGAGTACGTGGCCGGTCGTGGCGTGCCCGTGATCGTCGCGGTCGAGGAGGATGCCAGCGGCAGCGCCTGGGACCTCGCCCTCTCCTACGCCAAGGCCATCGGCGGACTGCGCGCGGGCGGCATCCGCACCACCTTCACCGAGGAGACCGAGACCGACCTGTTCGGTGAGCAGGCCGTGTTGTGCGGCGGCATGAGCCACCTGGTCCAGGCCGGGTTCGAGACCCTCACCGAGGCCGGCTATCAGCCCGAGATCGCCTACTTCGAGGTGCTCCACGAGCTCAAGCTGATCGTCGACCTGATGATCGAGGGCGGCATCGCCAAGCAGCGCTGGTCCATCTCCGATACTGCCGAGTTCGGCGACTACGTCTCCGGTCCCCGCGTGGTGGACAGCCGTGTCAAGGAGTCCATGAAGGCGGTGCTGGCCGACATTCAGGACGGCACCTTCGCCACGCGTTTCATCGAGGACCAGGACAACGGCGCCGAGGAGTTCAAGAAGCTCCGCGCCGAGGAGGCAGAGCACCCGATCGAGAAGGTCGGCAAGGACCTGCGCAAGATGTTCTCCTGGAACAAGGACTCCCAGGATGACGGCTACACCGAGGGCAGCGCCGCGCGCTGACCCACCCGGTCCCCACACG